>WRAW01000054.1 GCA_009780015.1 Defluviitaleaceae bacterium
ATCAGTTATTGCTTTCGTGTAGTTGCCACGAAAGCCCCCTGTTTTTAGCACCACTTGGTCTATTTGCCCACAGAGCTTTGTTCCCTGTGAGATGGTGTTTGTACAGGAACGTGTCGCACTGGTCCAGAACTCGTCCCCGCCTTTTTTGTCCTCCGATGTGGTATTTGTTATCAAAGTTGTGACCAATTTGAGGATATCCTTCTCCGACCGAATATAACTGAATGGATTATAGTGCATCGACTTTTTGAAATTTATGGTATTTAGCACTTTAATCCTGTATCCGTGCCGTTTCAGCATCTTTCCTGTTTCTTCGATCAGGCTCCCCTTTGGATCGGTTACCACGAAGGAAACCGGGAAATCCTTAGACCGGCACTGCATAAGATTGGGCTTTAACACGAAGCGCGTTTTACCTGAGCCGGAGCCGCCGATAACCAGCATGTTCTTATTTCTTGCGTACTTGGGGCTTGGCGGCCTTGGGTTCATCATCAGTCCTTCCGTCTGGGTCAAAATGATGTTGTTCTCCTTGTTCGGGTCCATGAAAGGCTTGATATCGGCCGGTTTGCCCCATCTTGCAGAACCATACTCCACATCCTTGCGGTACAGCTTTGCGTTTTTCTTTTTGGAATAGACAATGCCGTAGATAACCGCTGTACCAACCGCGCCAACCGCCAGGTCAAACAAATCAAATGACGGCATAAGGCTGGATAAGGCGATGCCGAGGGTTTCCATTGTCCCCATCAGCTTCCGCAGCAAGTCATCCCCAGGCGCAATGCGGTAAGCCATCCCCAGCTTATTGGCGAACCAGAACACCAGTAAGTAGGGCATGTTGGGCAATACATAGCGTTTGAGTAAATCTGCTGGGTTTACAGCACTAACACCGCTCATCGCTCATGCTCCCCATGGGTCTTGTGTCTGGTTTTATCCCGAACGACATTTTGGACAATCTCCTTGATTCTGGTCATGGCATCCTTAACAGACGGCCTGGATTTATCCTTGGTCATCATCTTAGCGGAGAATTCCTTAAATGCCGCGGTCATGGTTGCGGTATCCTTGGATTGAAAAAACACCAACCACTTGGGCGGTGTTTCGGAGTTGTCCTTCTCCAGCGAATATTTAATGCCGTACTTCCGGGCAAAAGGGTCAAAGGCTTTGATGTTGTCGTTTGAAATCTCCACGTTCTCCAGTTTGCCGCCCTTGGCAAGCTGTTTAGTGGTCTGCAGTCCTTCCTTCGGCCCGTTTCTGGCGTTATGAATCTTACGCAGCGATGCTTTCATTAACTTGGCAAGGCATTGCGCTGTTATCTTTGTTGCTTTTGTGGATAGCGCCACACTTCTCTCTTCCACATGTTCCTGCAGTATTGCCGCCACCTCCTTTCTTTTCGCGGCAAGCGTTTTCGGTTAATATATTGGCTTGCGTATTATTGATAATGGCCGGTATACGTTCATCCCTTTGAACCAACGAAGTAAATATCTCAGCCATCCGTGGAGTGAACTGCGCACCGGCGCGGTCACTGATAAAAGCAAGGGTATCGTCAACCGGCCATGCCTGTTTATACGGCCTTTCAACCGCGCAAGCTACAAATACATCGGCAAGCGCCGTAATCTCAACATAAACCGGAAACTCTGACAGGCACTTGCCCCAATAGCCGCTGCTGTCTACCCACTCATGATGGTAGTGGGCTGTTGTACGAACCACCTCCCCAAAGTTACCTTTAACATTTTTGAGCAGCCAAGCGCCGAAAAGGGTATGGACTTTGATTAACTCAAGTTCCAGAGCATCCAAAGAGCCTGGTTTGTTGATTATGCTGGCGGGTATCATGATCTTGCCGATATCGTGCAAATAAGCGGCAGTGCGTATTCTCTTAGCCATGAGAGAAGATATACCACACTCAAGCGCCAGAAGCTCCGCAATACACGCCACTGCCCCTGCTTCACCAAAAGCATTCATAAATTCATTGTTTTTTATCTCTTCGATCACCCCCGTCTAATACGAACATACTGTAATAGTCTTATTGCCTCTCGGTAGCCTAAGCCGCGTCAGACTGTTCGTTTGCTGTGGCAGCTTCTTCCTCGGCCTGCTGTGCCAGTGCGGTTTCAATCCGCAGAGCGGAAGCATCGGCGTAATGCTTGGATAGTTCTATGCCAACAGCGGGATAACCTTCCAGAGCCGCCGCCAACACGGTAGTCCCTGCGCCCGAAAACGGATCAAGGATAATGCCGCCTGACGGACTGTCGTTGCCCGGTTCAACGATTTTCACAAGGTCGCGCATAACCTCCAAAGGTTTCTCCGTCTGGTGGATGCGCTTCTGGAAAGGCGGCATGGCCTGACGGAATACTCCCGGCAGTATGGGAGCGTTGCGATCCAAAGGCATGTGGCCGTTACTGCCCCAAACCATAAACTCCGCCTGTTGACGGAAACGTCCGCGCTGTGGGCGGCTGTTGGTCTTATCCCAGGCAAGGATACCGCGCCATATCCAGCCGGCCCATTGCAGGGCGTCAGTCATGCTGGGTAGTTGCCGCCAGTCAATGAACATCAGGATCGGCGCGCCTGGTTTTGTGCATCGTCTGGCTTCAATAAGCCATTCGGTCATCCAGTGAGTCCAAGAGCGCTGGTCTTTAGAATCGCCCTCAAAGTCAGGCAGGGGATTGGCGGTCTTCACGCTGGAATACTTCGCCGCCGTGGACTTTGCCTTGCTGTTCTGGTCGGCGGCGCCTGAAGCGTAGGGCGGATCGCAGATAATCCCCCCGAACAATGCGTCCGGGAAAGACCTAAGCACCTCGAAGGTATCACCGTGGATGATTTGAGTACCGGTAAAGCTGTGGTTGATTGCAGAAGTCATAAAGTTAAAGTTCCTCCATTCGTTTTAGTTTTGGTTTTTTTATGAGCAACAAAAATGACCCACGCATCATACGTGAGCCATTTATTGGTAAAGCCGTTTTATATTTGCATCCGTGAGGAATAGCCTGCGCTTCCTCTTGTTTGCTCCGCAGCCAGGTCTGTTAAAGGGCTTCCTCGCGGGATTTTTTATGTTCGCCCCGTTCCGTCTGGCGAACCATATCCTTGGCTGTTTTCTGCGCCCATTTTTCCAAACCGGCAAGATCGCATACTTTAACGGCGAACTCCCGGTCGGCCACATACCACAGCCCTGTCTTTACCGCGTCGATGGGCGAGAGTTTATCCATCCCGTCCTGTGACAACCTGTAAACATCCACAGCACTTTGCGCTGTTAATTCCCTTGCGGCATCAGTGGTTACGCGGATCATTCCGGGTTTATCGTTGTTCGCCTGCTCCATGTACGGCTCATTAATTCTGTGAATGAAGGCACCGGCAGTCATTGGCTGCCGTACATCCCCATAAGCAAAGCGCAGACTTCCCACAAGTGCGGATATCTGCGCTTTTTGGACAGGGTCATAGTGCTTTACCCAGCTTTTTAGCTGATCGCGGTCAATCTGATCCATCGCGTTCCATTCGGCACGGTTGATTGTGCGGGATGTGCCGTCCTTCATCTCGGCATCCAAGTGGGTAAAGTTAACGCCCAACTTTTTGATGCTGTCCTGTATGGGCGGTATCTCCGCTTCATACAGACTTCCGTTAAGCTGGCCGTCCTTGCGTTCTTCAACCGACAGAAAATAAGCCTTAAAATCCGGCGAGTCCGCCAACGACAACCAATGTCCATGCTCGAAGGTATCATTCAGGTAAAGTGTATCAGCCGGTGAAATCACCAGCATCCCGCCGTTGTCCAGCACAAAGAAGTCACTGCCGCCTTCCGCAAGCATTTTTATGTTGTACTTCGCGTCACGCATGTAATCGCCGCCCACGGCGTGCATTTCCAGCAGAAGCGCGGCCAAGTCCGTGTCTTGTACCATGACGAGCGCCCTTGTTGTTTCGGCGGCAGATACAAACGGAAAGTTGGATAAAGCACCATCCTCAATGTTAATAGCGACACCAAAATATGGAGCATCCAAAAGACAATACTCATCCGGGATAGCCGCAGGTCCGTAGTATTCCGCGTTAAAATGCCCATCTTCGATGATATAGCCGTCGCTTACAAAATCTCCATCGTTTTCATAGGACATAGAGCGGCCGAACTGCTCCGCATCCGCGCACTCCCGTAAGGATTCAACCAGACCGGCATACTCCCAGCCCATTGAACCCGGTGTGTTTTCCAGTACACGTTTTATTTCGTCTACCATGTTGTCGGGACCGCACAGGAGATGTTCGCCGTAGCCCTGCTCGTCAAAGTTGGGATGGAATTGGAAACAATCCAGGTTGGCGATTATGTTAATCATGTCGGCTAATTCGCCGCACATGACTCCCTTATCGGCAAAGTGCCGTCCCGATTCCATTACGGCAAACAACTTGTCAAGGTTGTCATCATCAAGCGCCGACATTTTAACCGCAAGGTAGTTCAGTTCGCTTATGACGGTTTCTCTTGATATAAAGTCACCAAGACCGACAAATTCTTTGTCAAGATAGGTCTTTACAACAGAGGCTTTTGATACCGCGTCCAAGTCTGTCACACCCGCAAGGTTTAGCGTTTTCAGCATCTCCTCATTTGTGGTTGGGAAGTAAACCGTACACCTATGCTCTTGGTTTTGCTTATCTGTAAAAGCCAATACCGCTCCTATTTTCATACTGCCCTCCTCATGCGTTTAGATTTCTTCGGTACGTGTTTTCTTTTGTTCGCCCCGCTCCAACTTTTCTATTTGATAAGCCACACTATCGACGGTACGTTGCGCCCACTTGTTAAGGCTGTCGGCGTCGTTGGCTTTTATAGCGAACTCAGGATGGTTCGCAAAGGTCTGCGCTCTAAGTGCTTCAACCGCCGAAAGCTTCTCCGCACCGTTCTGTGTCAGCTTGTAAACATCCACATCGCTGCGGGCGAGAATCTCCTTTGCCGCTGTGCCCGCTATGCGGATCATATCCGGCTGGGGGTTCTTGGCTTCGGCCATAAAAGTGGTATTTACAGCCGCTAGAAATTCTTTGACATCGATACCTTGACAGGCTGCCATGCTTTCATCCCGAAGGACGGAGAAACGGAATTGCGCGTTCTTAAACCCTTCATCAGGATAACGGAGCGCGTGACTCTGCATAGTTTCTTTTTCCTGCCGGGGCAGTTCGGCCCAAGTTATCAAATCATAGGATTTTTTTGAACCGTCAGCCTGAACCGTATCCATAAGGTTTGGAGCTACGGCGTGGCGGTTTATGCTTGCGCTTAGGGCTTTTTGATTAATCTCCGTCACATTACCCATTACAAACTGTCTGCCCTTATCCTCCGGCAGAGGTTCGGCGTTTTTGAATTGTGTGGTAACTTGTACGGCGAAAACCCGATCAGTGGTTTTGCCTTCGGCAAAACTGCTCACTACGTTCGCACCCGATATCTTTCGGGCACCATCAGGTACGCTTCGGCCTGTATCGCTCCCGTCAACGGTGAACACATCAAAGGCGGATGAGCCGCGCTTATAAGCATCCATGGCACCGAAAAAACGTATGCCGAAGTTGTTGACAGACATAAAGTAATCGTTGCAATGCTCCGAAGTAATAAGCGTTTTCAAGCTGTTTGCGGTATAGATATGGTCGCCTGTGACAGCGTGGAGTTTTACAAGCGTTTCGGCTATGTCTACGTTTTTAACATGCAGCATAGGGCGCGTGGCTTCATCGGGATTCATAAAAACACTGTGGTCGGCAGGGATGTCCTGCAAGCTGCGGTAGATCTGCCGGATATCATCGCCGCCAACAAGATAGCCTTGTTCCGTAAAAATGCCGCCTTCCTCTTTGGCGGTGATAAGCCCGAATGCTTTCAAATCCACATATTTCTCCAATTTCTCTATGTGGGCGGCGAAAGCGCGGTCTGCCGGGTCGTCTGAGTTCAACAGGCGGTTGAAAACAATGGCGTGTTCGTCCCGGGAAAACTGGTTAACCAGCGTATCTCCGTAATCATGCGCACCAAAGACAGGCCAAACATCAAAGCTATTCAAGTTTTCATCAAAAGTGAGGTTTATCATTTCCGCCAAGCTGCCACAATTCTTTCCGGCTTCCATGTTTGCGGCGAATATATACATACTATCTTCGCTCAATTCGCCAAGCCTTGCGGCGAGGTAATTTAGCTCATCGAATAGCTCCGGCGTTGCGGCTTTCGCAACATGGTCGTACAGCCTATCCCCAAGGCCGTCTATGTCCGTATAAATTTCCCATATCCTCATGTCCTGCCAGCCTGCAATCTCGCTGCTTTCCATGAACGGTTTTAAATCCTCAAGGGTTGTGGGCAACGGTATTGTAAAGCCGCCGATGGCGCTGTCGTGGGTATTTTCGATATACACTTGAAGCCGGGACGGGTTATCGGCTGAGTCTGAGTCCTCAAGTGAGTCAGAATCCTCAACTGAGTTGTCCAAAGTCTGGTCGCCTGCTATGCCGGACACGCTGTTTTCTTGGCCGGACGATTCAGCCCCAACCGATTCGGTACTGCCGATTGCGTCGATGGTTGCATGACTTGGCTCTTCTTCAATATCCGGCCCATCGCGGCCAATACCAAGCTGATTAGGCAGATAATCCGAGAGCCAAGTGCCGCCGAAATGCTCACGGGTTTGCAATCGCCAAACGGCCAGCTTTCCCATGTCCAGAGTATTGGGGGTTAGGTCATCAAACGGGAAAAGGATATTTGTAACCCCACTATGCTCAAAAACAGATATATCCTCAAAAGCGCCGCCGTTTTTCAGTATGCCGGCTTCGGTGAGCATTTCGTTTATGCCCTTCAACCAATCGCCCGGATCACCGCCGCAGCCCTGCAGAACTAGCCCCTCCGAGTCGGTCATTTGCTTAACTTCGTCAATTGATATGTGCTTCATAGGCACCTCCATAAAGAGTGCGGATACTGTGTCCACACCTTTCAAACTTTATTTACAACTCTTCGCCTTGGCTTTTTTTCTGCTCACCCCGTTCTTTGTCTTTTGCCTGCACCTGCCGTACCATTTCGGGAGCGGTACGCTTGGCCCATTTTTCAAACCCCGGTAAATCCTCGGTTTTGATGGCAAATGCGTTCTCCTTACCAAACTTCAATATGCGGAGAACATCAAGCTGAGAAAGGTTCTCTGATTTTACCCCTTGCTCCGTTATCAGATGGATAGGCGCATCGTTTCTCGCAAGCATTTCCCGTGCCGCTTGATTGGGGATTCGTATGGCATCGTGCTCCGGGTTTTCCATTACTTCTTCCATATAGAAATGGTTAAATCTGGGAAACGTCTCGCTTGCATCAGTCAGCACCGGCCCATCAAGTAACTGATGGCTGCCGCTTATATGCTCCAAGTGCTTACGCACAGCCGAATAATCAGCATCCGCAAAATGCCGCTCGCCGTTTATAATAGTAGGGGTAACGGCATTAAGCTGTATGTCAAACTGCTGCGAAAGTAGCTCTACCTCCGCCAAATCACCGATAATCGGGCCACGGGCAGATTCTCCGCTTGGCTCCCTTGCTGTCCATATGTCTGTAACATGCAGGGCAAAAAGATTTGTAAGGTGTGAATCTTCCGCACCCATAATGCGGTCATAAGCCGGTGTACCTTCTCTATAGGCATGTGAAGCTGCCGTAAGAAAAGCGCCTTGCTTATCAATCAAGAGCAGAAACTCCGAAAAATGCATTACGTCAAGGGTTGCAAGATTTTTCGGAGCATCAGCCAAATGGTCACCGAAAAGAGCATGTAACTGAAGCACGATAGTGGATAATTCCACTTGTTTAAATACGCTCTGAACTTCAGGCACGTTGTAGCGGTCTAAAAAGGCGCTTGCTCTCTCAGCTTTGGGTATGTCACCGTAAAAGCGGTACGGCTTTGTAAGAAATGGGCTCGTAAGCTCATCATTCAGAGAGAGCAGCCCTTTGCTGGTGATAATGCCATTTTGCATATCAGCAAGAGTCGGATTGCCTTCAAGACCCTTAGCGATAAAATAACTTTGGGAACTATCTTCGCTTATGCCATCAACCTGCATATCGGCGTTGGTTGCTTTGTCGGCCGGTGTAAGCTGAAAATTAACTAGGTTTGCGGTTAAATTTATAATTTCATCCGTATCATAAAAACGGCCTGTTTCCAGCGCCGCTGTGAGTTTGTCTCTTTCACCGGGACTCAGCGCCTGTATCTGTTTTGCAAGATAATTTATCTCGTCAAAGTTGCCGGAAGGCGGCAGATAGTCATATATGCCGGGGATGACACTTTCCCAAGCTTCCATAACAACCGAAACATCCTGCCCGCCACCGAATCCCGCTTTCAGCATAAACCGATGGATTAGCTCCGTTGGCGCGGGGTATTCGATAGTTTCCGAAACCTTTTGATCTGCGCGGTCGGTGTAGGTATAAGTTTCACGAAAGATAACGCCGCGCTCAGGCGTACTATCAGACGAACTCCGGTAATAGTCATCATCAGGCGCGATTATGTGGTCAGGCTCCGGCACATCGCTTGCCAGCATCCCATCTTCGCCCGGATGATCCCGGCGTTCCCGGCCAAGGCCAAGCTCCTCTCGTTCGGTAAGCCAAAAATTTTCATAAACAGGTTGGTTTTGATAGTGCCTGTCTATATCGGGGTATTCTTCGTACCCCTCGCTGACCGCTCTGAAGCTGTGCAGACCGCAAAGATCTGCCACAAGATCACGGTTGTCCTCGCCGGTGACTGTGCCGTTATTGTCGATGAGATATCCACCGACCTCATAAGCTACTGTAGATGTGTTAATCCGATTTATAGGAGCCTCCAGTTCTTGGCTGATTGCATCAGCCAACGACGCACACTCATCGGCCGTTAAGTTGTATTCAATTTTCATGTTCTGCCTCCATCCTCCGCGATGTTTAAAGCCAATGTTTTCGCAAAGCGAAAGCCGGTATCATACACCGGCCTCCTCAAACTCAACATCATCAACCTCGAAAAACTCAGCGTCAAAGATGTCCTCGGCCTCGTCCAAGAACAACGCCAAGGGGATGATGCCGAACTCCAGCAAGTAGTCATACAAAAACAGCCTTCCGCGCTGTGTCCAGCATGTGTGCAGGGCTGAGGCTTCCTCGCCGTAGTGATATGTGCGGGTTTGGGTGTAGCCTTTGCCTGCGTACTCCTGATACAGAAGCCAAGTGCCGGCAATCTTGTACTGGATACCGAGGTCGTGGAGCAGAAGGTTAAACTTGACTGCGGAATAGCCGTAATCTTTCGCAATCAAGGACACAGGAACAGCGGTCTTGGATTTTAGAATTCTGTCGTAATAGTTGGCCTTGGGCGTGAGTTTTGCGTTTAGTTCTTGCTCTCTTTGTAACTGTTCCAACAGGGCGGCGGTGAATTCGGGGTTAGCCACCATTTCCTCCAGTGTGCCCTGCTCAATGAACGCACCGAATTTGCGGATGCCGGGCAGAACAGTGTCAAACACAAATGACTCGAAGCGCTCCGCCGAAGCCAGCTTGGAGCGGATGATAAGGCGATAGAGATCGCCTTCGGGGATAAAATTAAGCTCGATAATCTTGTCCGGGCTCTGCGGATGGGGTACTCCCCGTTTCAGGGAGTACCGGCAATGGCGCTCGACCGCGTTGTGGAGCTTGCTGTAACCAAGGATGACGGCGCACTCCGTAGCCGGGAAGTAGGGCTTGCCGTCAATTATAAGCACGTCCAGGCTGCCGAACTCTTCGCTGTAAAACTGCTTAACTTGGTTGGTTTGATTTTGATAAGACATCAGAAATCCTCCTCATTGTATTTGTTTGTTTTATAGTGTAGAAACGGCCTCTCTATGAAGGCCGGGGGGTTTGTGTTCTTTTGAATGTTGTATGACTTTTAGTAAAGCCTCGTTGTAATCCTTACTTTCTTTGGGAAGGTCAATGGTTACGGCGATATGCCCGAACTTCTCATCAGCAAGAGATGAGGATATACTCTCTGCCGCCATCTGTCCGGCTTTGTCGTTATCCAGGCAAAGAGAGATATAGTCAATGGCCGGGTTGCGCTCCAGATAAGCCATCAAAGGCATATAAGCGGTACCGCCCAAGGACAGCCTGTGTCCGTCAAACTCTGTATGCCCAAGCCGCACTAACGTGGCATGAGAGAGTAAATCAATCGGCGCCTCGAACACCGCTAAGGCTCTGCTGTTGGGATGAATTGCCGGAAGCATGAAGCCAAAGGATTTGTCAGACCCGGTTGCGTCACGTTTTAAGTCAACGCCAATACCACGCAGTGCGGCGAACCGTGCCGTGCCGGTTTCGTCCTTGGCAATGAATACACAAACGGCAGTGCCGTCTAACGTTGGCTCCCTTGGGTTTTTGTATATCCCCTCGTAGAGAACGCCGGATTTAAGGCAAAGACCTATCACATCAGAATGGATACCGCGTTGTCCGAGATACTTCACGGCTTTATGGGGTACGCTGACTTGTTTCGGCAAGTACAGCGTCTTTTGGGCTTGCGGTCTGTCGGGAACCTTCTCCGCCTGTGGCTTCGTGCCTTCTTTTACAGGCAGGGGAGAAGCATCATGGGCAGAGCGGCCAGACCGCTCATCCTCAAGCAAGCCGCCAAACCGTGCCGCAGGACTTTCAAGAACCGTCAGTGCTGCATCCACAAAACTCATGCCCCGCACCTTCATCAGATAATCAAGAGCGGAGCGGCCGCCTATCTGTCCACGGTTCCAAAACCATCTGCCGTTGGATATTACAAGGCTGCTGTTTGTAACCGTGCGGTATTCGTTCGGCCCGCTTTTGCGCAACTCCCCCGGCTCACTGGCTTGCAAGTAAGAGAGCAGATCAACCTCTTTGGCAAGCCTTTTTTGTTCATCGCTTATCCACGGCATCAGGCCGGAATGGGTAAGGCGGCAGAGATTGGAGTGAATGGCGGTACTTTGCCGGCCCTGCTTTCGGTAACAAGACCCTCCGCATCTTCGCGTTCCAAGCCCTGTTCACGCATAAGCGCCTGTACTTTTTCCTCTGCGCAACAGCACTCGGCAAGGGAGCAACCCTGCTTCTTGCCTTTGAAATGCTGACAGTAAATGCATTGGCAATCATCGCTTGTGTAGCCTTGGAACTTATCATAAATTTTTGTGTTTGAACCCATTATTAACCCTCCTGTGGTTTAGCTGGATTTGTTTTATATGCAAAGCAAAAAACGGCGAGGCTTATTGACCCAAATATGTTATTGGATCAATAAACCCCGCCGTAATTTTTTATGTTGGTGTTGCCTATGTTGAAAAGGCTTTAGAGCCTATTTTTATTGGCTTTTCCGGGATAGCTATTGTGTGCTGTTTAGGGTAATGTTGTAGCTGGGCAAGGCCCAAACAACATAACTGAAAGGATGAGAACGATGACAAAAGACCAAATCAAGAACAGCATCTACTTTATCTCAGAGCAGGCGCGCTGCCTGATCCAAGCACAGGGCACGGAGTACGCGGAAGTGGAAATCTGCGAACAGGCGGTGCGATATTTAGCGAAAGACGACCCTGCGCTGCTGCAAACCTTTAAGGAGCGGACAGATGGAGTTCAGCATGATCCGGGCGCCGACTACGACACCGAGCAGTATGAAGGAAAGGAAGCCGATACACGCAGAGCCATAATAGACTTTATAGCCATCGCCAAAGAACCCGGAACACCGGCAGACCAAGCTGAGATACTCACCCAATTAGCACAGATGATTGCGGAGTTTTATGGCATGGAAGATGCGCTGCCGGAAGTGGTGTAGCAGTCAAAGCCCAATGCTACCAACCTGAATCCTCTATAGAGGGCAGAACCAAACCAAAGAAACGCAGCGGTGTCCAAAGACATCGCTGTAGCTCTTGCCGAATTTTCCGTTCCAAAGCAAGCGAAAGTAGCCGGAAACCGCCCTGAAACGCAAAAACGCAAAACTCGCTATTGTAGTTACTATTATTTTTTGCTACAATTTAATGTGATGCCTTTCTCATAAACACATGCTCGGACAAAGGCAATTATGAAAACAGGGAAGGCATTTACTGATGAATATTGATGGGAACACCCATAAAGATAATAATGACGCTGATGTAGATGTAGATACCACAACCGCGTCGGAGATCGAAACTCAGCCGATAGTATGGGCATATGAGCCGTTCATACCCATAGGTACCGTTACCGTGCTTATCGGGGACGGCGGGGAAGGAAAAAGTTTTTACAGTTTGGCCCTTGCCGCGGCTATTTCAAGAGGCTGGCCTCTGCCGGGTCTGGAAAAAGCCGCTCTGCCACCCTCCGATGTTATTGTGATGAACGCTGAGAACCCTTGGCCGTCTGTTATAAAGCCCCGGCTTGAATTGTTGGGAGCCGATAGCACCAAGATACACCGCATTAATGATTCCAATAAACGCCTTACGCTGACCGACAACCGTATAGAAGCAGCTATCCGCAAGCATAAGGCCAAACTCACTATAATTGATCCTCTGCAGGCATATTTTTCGGAAAATTTTAGCATGAACCGCTCCGAGAGTATCCGTCCGGCTTTTATGCATCTTGAAAAGGTTGCGGAGCGCACAGAATCAGCGATATTATTATTAGGCCATATTTCAAAGGGGCGCGGAAAAGCGCAGCATCGGGGCTTGGGATCGGTGGATATCGTTAATTCTGTTCCCAGCGTAATGGTGCTGGGGAAAGCCGAATCTTTGGACTCGGATGTACGTGCCATATGTCATCTTAAGAGTAATTTCGCGGAGCTTGGAGTGGCACATTTGTTTCGGTTAAACAAAGCGGAGGGCTTTAGCTGGGCCGGAGAAGATGACAGCATTACCCCTGACGATATCATGAGATTTAACGCTGTAAGAGCCAAAGAGGATAAGACCAAGATAGATGAAGCGATGGATTTTCTTGAAGAACTGCTTGCCGATGGCGAAGTCCCCGCGACAGAAGCCATAGAACTTGCCAATGATGAAGGTATCTCAAAAAGAACGCTTGATAGGGCTAGGAAGCAGATAGGCGTTAAGCCTAAAAAAGTGGACGGCCATTGGGTGTGGATGTTATTAGATTAGCGATCATTCCAAGGTTGCCAACACCACCGAAGGTTGCCGCGTGGCAACCTTGCTGAAAGCCTCATAATCAGAGGGTTTGATGGGTGCAAAATGCCAAGGTTGCCAAGCGTGTGTTATCACACCGGAATTGCAAGCTGGGCAATCTTGAAAATAATATCGGGAACCAGTCAAAAGCGAAACTAAGAAGGTGGTGTACCTTGGCCGGAAAGAAGAAACCTAAGAAACAGGCTAACCCCGGCAATCAGAATAATCAGGCCAAGAAGCGTAAGAAAAAGAAGCCCAAAGGCCAGGGTGATAGGCATTATTGCTGGGTTTGTGGTCAGCACAAGGCACATGAAAAATTCTCAGGCAAAGGCCATGCAAATCACATGTGTAAGCAATGCCATTCTCTGCCTGTAGCCGAGCGGAACGAGATGGTCGCTATCCGCAGGGCAGAAAACATGGCGTTCCGATATCTGAACGAACAGGAAATCAAATGGCTGCGCAAGAAGATGAACGATCCGCGCCCCGATGTCCGGGAAGCCGCCCGGTTCGCTCATAGTGTTAAGTTTCCGCGATACGAACGCAATATCATAAAGAAAGGCTTAACAACCCGCTCCTTGGAATTCTATATCCGCGGCGAGGTGTGGAATGAATGGGGAGACGAAATCCCCGTGCATATGCGTTTTTTAATCCCGGAGCGTTCAGGAACCATAAAGCGTATAGATTACAATGCTCCGGAGGGTGAACAGGAAACCGAAATCAATATCGGTCAATCTCCTGCGCTGAAATTCCTGAAAGCTGTTGTGCATCAGCTAGACGCGCCATTCTGGTCTGAAGATTTAAGCGATGCCGGGCCGGATGATTATGACGTATTTGATGATGACCCCTATTCGGACATGCTGCCGGAGTATGACTTCGAACATCGTTACCGTCCGGATTATCCAAGCGCTGATGTTAGCAATAAGACCGGCGCTGATAGTGATGAGGAAAACTTTGATTGGGCGCTTTATATAGACGATGAAGATGACATTAATATCGCTGAAGATGAGGACAGCACCGATGCTACTGAAGATAAAGGCGAGGGTAACGGCGGTGATGACTGCAAACAAGAAGCTCCGGCCGATGACAGAGAACCAGTATGGATGCTGCGCCTAATGTTAACCAAGGGCATGGGCGAGAAAGTGCAGAACTTCTACAACCAAATGCACGAGGAGCCGCAGAACTTGTTCTGGTCATTGATGGAGTGGTTCGAGCCTGATGATGTGGATGAGTTTGATGATGACGGGCTTGAAACTGGCGATTAGGTAGCCACTAATTTAAAAATGATGCTATTAATAAAGCGGAGATATTATACTTTGACATACAACAATATTCATGAGGGCATCTTCCGATTCCGTCCAAACCGTTTTGTTGCCGAAGTTGAGATAGACGGGCAAACCTGGCGCTGTCACGTTAAGAATACCGGCCGATGCAAAGAACTGCTCGTAGCCGGCGCAAAGGTTTACTTAAACCGCTCCGGCAATCCAAACCGCACGACAAAGTATGATTTGATTGCAGTTTGGAAAGGCAGCCGCCTTATCAACATGGACAGCCAAGCGCCAAATCAAGTGTTTCGGGAATACCTGGAATCCGGTCAATATATAGACGGCATCACACTTATAAAGCCGGAAGCAAAGTACGGCGGCTCCCGTTTCGATTTTTATATAGAAGCGGCTAACCGCAAAATCTTCATTGAGGTAAAAGGCGTAACTTTGGAGAAGGACGGTATTGCACTTTTCCCCGATGCGCCAACGGAGCGTGGCGTGAAGCATCTGAATGAACTGGCGCAGAGCATCACAGACGGCTATGAAGCCCATGTGGTGTTTGTTATCCAAATGAACGATATCCTTTATTTTACGCCAAACTATGAAACTCATTCTGAGTTTGGCATGGCTTTGGTTAAAGCCGTGGCCGCAGGGGTTAAAGTAAGCGCATTTGACTGTATCGTAACTCCGGAAAGCCTAGCTGTAGGAAATCTTGTAGATATACGGCTTTCAACCGGATGATTGTATTTAATTACGCCACCATGACTGTTTAAAAATTGGGAGTTGATTATATTGTATAAAATACTGATTGTTGTGGATATGCAAAACGATTTTATTGAGGGCAGCTTAGGAACGCCGGAAGCCGGGGCTATTGTTGATAAAGTGGTTGAAAGAATTGAAAGAGCAAACGGTGAACTGGTTCTATTTACTCAAGACACTCATCAGACAGACTATCTACAGACCCCCGAAGGAAAAAAGCTGCCGGTTGAACACTGCATCGAAGGGACACATGGCTGGCAGATAAACCCACGGATCAAACAGGCTTGGCAAAGTAATGGCGATATCATAATCCGCGCTGAATTAAAAGAGAACACATTTACAAAACCTGTATTCGGCAGTACCGCATTGGTAAAATTTCTGGAAAACATTAGTGATGACATTGAGGAAGTAGAACTCTTGGGGCTTTGCACAGACATCTGCGTAATCTCCAATGCCATCATGATAAAAAACACACTACCCGACATCAAGATAAGCGTAAACAAAGATTGCTGTGCCGGTGTAACACCTAAGAGCCATCAGGAAGCTTTAAATGTGATGACCATGTGCCAGATCGATGTAATTTGAGTTAATGAGGTGACTGTTTTATGCGAATAATAGGCAACTTGATTTGGTTTATATTCGGCGGCTTTATAATGGCCCTGGGCTGAGTTATTGCCGGGGTAATCTGCTGTATTACAATAATCGGCATCCCCATAGGGCTGCAAGCCTTCAAGCTGGCAGGGCTTGCGTTATGGCCCTTCGGCAAACAGGTCGTATATGGCGGCGGAGCAGGCCGGTTCATCCTTAATATTATCTGGATCGTCTGCGGGGGATTCCTGCTGATGTTGTCCCACTTGTTTTGGGGGATTTTATTCTGTATCACAATAATAGGCATCCCCTTCGGCAAGCAGCACTTTAAACTGGCAAAGCTTGCGTTAATGCCTTTTGGAGCAACCATAACTTATGTGTAACTAACGTATATTTCAATTTGCAGAAAAGCGGCAAACTAAATTTTTAGGGGAGCAGCAGATGTCCAATCTTTTTGATAGCGAAAACCGTCGGGTTATTGAAACACTCAACGCCGGTTTGGGTACAAAGCACAGAACTAAGCCATATAACCTAAATAGCCCGGATGACCTTAAGCACGCTTTGACGATGGCGGTAGGTGCGTATCGGGATTATTATCATTACAAACGTGAATTGCTTGGAGTAGCGGAAGATCTTGACGAGAGCCTCGAACACTACGACACAATAACATGGATTAACCAAGGCTCGGAATCCGATAATGCCGACATTGAAGCGGAAGAATGCGTGGATGCTGTTGAGGTTGCTATATCCGCTTTTGATAAAATTGAATCCCGTGCAAAAGTGCATTTTGTTAAGACTTTGGCTATGATTTTATCCGCATCGCCGGAATTACAGAGAGCGGTGTTTGGCCGGCCATATTATGTCAGCGAAGGAAACATGGAAGCAGAGATAGAAAAACTGATTGAAACCTTGGATGAATCCGAATACCACCGCAGCATACCCAAAAACTTTGAGCTTTTAATGGAGATTATGGCCGATGAGTGGGCAAAGGGGAAATGATGGTGTTGTCATGACTATTTATCCGAATCCAAACTGCAAGAAAGTTCGCGGCAGCCATGTCTTGACCGTTAGCTGTGCCCACTGCAAAACCTTCATAGCCAACTACCAAAAGGTTGGCGAGTCAAATTTTGTGAAGATGTATAATGAGCGCATCATTGATGGTGTTGTTGATTTCTCCCAGCGTCATGGAGCCATATTCTGCCCCAACTGCAACGTGAGAATCGCAACACGCTATATAACGAAGATGGATAAAAAAGAAGCCTATCGGCTGGTTCCGTCAGCATTTCATAAAAAGAAAGTTTGAACCGGATTGACCGAGATGTGAAGTTTGAAGATAAGAGAGCGGAGTATCACCTATGGAATTTCAAAATAAAATCGCCGGCGGCGCAAGAGGCATAGGTAAAACCATTGCCGATGAGTTTAAGAAAAACGGTGCAACGGTCTGTATGATCGACATTCTGCCTAATGATTATTTTCAGGGGGATATTGCCGACGAGTCAGTGCTGATATCCTTCGTAGATAAAGTAACCACCGAGCATGGCCGTGTTGACTATTTGATTAACAATGCATTGCCGCCATCCAAAGGCATTGTCGATTGTTCCTTTGATGAATTCAATTATGCCCTTCGGGTGGGTATTACCGCACCGTTTTATTTGACCAAGCTACTTGCGCCGCACTTTGCTCCCGGCGCTGCCGTCGTAAATATTTCATCTACCCGAAGCAGCATGAGCCAGCCGCAAACAGAGAGCTACACGGCAGCAAAAGGCGGCATATCGGCTCTGACACATGCGCTGGCTGTCAGTCTCGCCGGAAAAGTCCGCGTCAATTCCGTTTCGCCCGGTTGGATAGACACTGCATTCCACGAGTACCAAGGAGCGGACGCCTTACAGCATCCCATCCACCGGGTAGGAAATCCGCTGGATATCGCAAACATGGTACTGTTTCTTTGCTCGGACAAAGCCGGCTTTATAACCGGTGAAGATATATGCATTGATGGCGGCATGACGCGCCAGATGATATATTCCGGTGACCATGGCTGGACATTCGATGGCAATGCCGGCGGGCCTAAGCATGTTGAACACGGTGCCAAAGCATGACCGTATTCATAGATGCTGATGGCTGTCCTGTTGTTGACATAACCGTAAGGCTATCAACCCAAGCAAAGAAGGATTGCGTAATAATATGCGACACTTCCCATGTATTCAAGAAACCAGGAGCCAAAACCATAACCGTCTCGCAAGGAAACGATAGCGTAGATTTTACCCTAGTCAACATGATCCAAAAAGGCGATATAGTTGTCACTCAGGACTATGGCTTGGCGGCGATGTGCCTTGCCCGCGGCGCTGTTCCAATCAGCCAAGATGGGATGGTCTACACAGGCGACAACATAGATGCCTTGCTCATGCAGCGCCATACGGCGAAGAAGATACGGAAGGCCGGTGGACGGCTTAAAGGCCCGGCCAAACGAACATCTGAACAAGATAGAGCGTTTGAAAATGCGCTCAAAGAAATTTTGGATGCAACAGCAATCTAAATTGTGGAGGTATTTATGAAATTAGCAAAAAACGTAGCTTTACTGCCTATTAAAAACGGCGAAGGTGGTGACCGTTTCAGTTTGACGCTCACATGGGATGACAACAATCTTGTTCTTGTTGACGCCGGTTTTCCGGGGCAGACCGATGAAATAGTACAAGCTATAGCTGATGAAGGGTTCAATGCGGAAAACCTCAC
>WRAW01000055.1 GCA_009780015.1 Defluviitaleaceae bacterium
TACGCTGCGAATGATTTTTGAGGATTATTCGCTAAAAACTAAGAAGGTACACGGATTGCGCAGATTCAGCGTAATCAGCGTGGAAAATGATTGCGACCTTTGTTTGCAGGACAGTAGATCTTTCCATGGCGAAAAGTGCATGAAGTTTAGTTTTGAGCTATAGCAGCCGCAAAAAACATGACCACCGGCTTGAGCTGGCGGTCATGTTTTTAAATGTCTAAGCATAATCTTGTTCTTCGGGATAACTAGGTTCACCCCACACACCGAGAGGGCTTCTTGATGTCATGTCCATCATTGGCGCGGCGGCTATCAAGAAGGTGCACATGCTGAGAAACATGTTACTGTTTTCTGGCTTTTGCATACAGCATCATTACCTTTCCTATTATTATATGGTAATTACTTATCATACAATATGCTATATTATTTGCTAAGAATTGTCAAGTGTTATTTTTATTGAATATGTCTATCTATTGTATAGTTCTAATTGACGAAGCATTAGAGACGGTGGATAAGGCAAGAAGCGATCTGAAAATCTCTCTGTCGAATGATAGGGATGAAGACTAAACGGCACAGGGATAGTAACAGGCACAAGCAGTCTAAAGAGGACGACGCCCCACAACGCAACAAACGCGGTCTTCGGCAGCTTGTTCAAAGCGACAGCCCGGATAAGTACAATGATAATCACAAGCAGTCCCGCCGATATGCTCATCGCTTGCAAGTTACTCAACAGTAGCCACCTCACTTTAGCTTTTCGACAATTTGTTTCAATTGCTCTATCTCGCCGTCAGGCAATTCGCTGTCGCTCAGAAACGCGGACAAGAACACCCCTGCCGAACCGCCAAACAGTTTGCCTATCAACTCTTTCACTTCATTACGCTGTACCTGCTCCTTTGTAATAACCGCCCTGCAGGAGAAATTTGACCCATAGCGCTCAATTGCCCCTTTGTCAATCAGCTTGCCGATGACGGTGTACGTTGTGTTGCGGTTCCAGCCCGTCTGATCTTTCAATATTTTGGCAAGCTGCCCAGCGGTTAAGTCTCCTTCTTCCCACAGGGCTTCCATGACTTTTAATTCTGAGTCGAAAACCTTTACTGCCATGACTCCACCTCCAACTATTGCAATAGTTATCATCATACTATCACGATAGTTATAGTTTGTCAATGACTATTTTAATCGTCAGAATTATTTTCAATCTTACGCAGCCTCGACAGCGCAAAAAACGCCACCAGCCCGGTTGCCAGGCCGGCGACTTGCCCCGATATAATCAGCGCAGGAAGGTACGCGAACAGACCGGCGCTTTGTACGACCACAGCGGCTATGGCTATTTGACCAACGTTGTGGAACACGCCCCCGGCCACACTTACACCGACCACGCCGAAGACACCGACCTTCTTAAAGAACGTCATTGCCCCAAGGCTCAATGCGCCGCCGGCAAAGCTGTACATGGCGCTGCCGATGCCCCCGAAGAGCGCGGAAAACAAAAGTATCCGCAAAATCTGTACTTTGGCGGCTTCCTTTACGCCGTAGCGATACAGGAATATTATCACGATGATATTCGCAAGGCCCAGCTTTATGCCGGGAAGCGGAACCGGCGCGGGCAGAAGCCTCTCAAGGAAGCTGAGTATTACGGCGAATGACACGAATATGCCGGTTATGGCAATTGACCTGGTGCGGGAAATGTTATTCATTATCGCAGTATGACGTCGTGCTCTGCCTCGGCGGCGGCGCGTATCTGGATTACAAGCCGGTTTGGAAGGCAAACGATAGTTTGGCCGGTATACATAATCGGGCGCTGGTGTATACAATGGCTGTCGGGGCAGTTCGCGCCGATCATCTCGGCGGCTCCTCCGCTTATTTGTATTACGTTCAGCAGTCCGTCGTCAGTTACCGTGAGCACTGTGTCCATACTAAGCTCCAGCGTTTGGACAACTGAACCGCGCCGAATGATGTCGGCATAACCGCCGCCAACGCGAAGCTCCGCCAAGTACCAAAGCCCAAGTGCGGCTGTGGCGGTAAATGCTATCATTAAGGCTATGTCGGCCTTTTTCAAAACGGAAATATGAATCACTCCTTGCTTTGAGTTTTATTACAACATGAGTTCGGCAAAGTCGAACCAGCCGCGTAAGCGGCTGAAAATGCGAAGCATTTTTCAGGTTATCCGCACAATTTGCGGGGAAATCCCCGCAAATTGTGCGGATAGGATCGAAGTTCGAGGAACGGTTTTTGTTCATCGAACTTACGTTATTATACTGCATGTTTTTCCATTCATCAACTACATTCCTTTACAAGTCGTTGAATCTTTGATATAATGCGTTGTGGTAATAAAGCTTAGAGAATGAGGAGACATTAACTTGAATAAGGAATTTCGCAACGAAATGATTAAAGAGGTATTTGGCTGGATTAGGCTGATTGTTATAACAATTGTGCTGGCTCTGTTTTTCAATTTTTTTGTGATAGTGAACGCTGTGATACCTTCAGGCTCTATGGAGCAGACGATCATGACGGGCGACAGGATTATTGCTTTTCGACTTTCATATCTGCTGAGCGAGCCGCAGCGTCACGACATCGTAATTCTTCCAGACCCGGACAATCCGCGCGGCGATCTTTTTATCAAGCGTATTGTCGGGCTGCCCGGCGAGACCGTATTCATTGATAATGGAATGGTATTGATTCAACGTGAAGGCGAAAACGAGAGCGTACCGCTGAACGAGCCGTTCTTAAATCCCAGCGATCCGCCGCGCCACAGCTACGGGCCGTTTGTTGTGCCTGAAGATTCGTACTTTATGCTTGGCGACCACCGCAACAACTCAATGGACTCGCGGCATTGGAACAACCCCTTCGTACACGAGAGCGACATACTTGGCAGAGCGATCTTCCGCTACTATCCCGGTCTTAGAATACTTCATTAAGAATAATTTGCCAATCAAGGAAAAATTATAAAGATTTTTCTATTTTTTCCAAATTGAATGAATAACAAAAAAATCTCCGGTAATACTACTTACTGGAGGTGTAAATGGATGAATAAGAAAGATCCAAAAGAAAGTATCTTCAAGAAAAAAGGGTTCTACGTAGCGCTTTATTCATGCCTGGGTGTTGTTATGATTACGGCGGCTGCTATTTCCCTTAACAACCTAGCCGGACAGGCGGAGTTTGCCGAGGAAGGCGCGAATCAGATCGACATCGCGCAGCTCGAGCCGGTGGGAACCAATGACACCCAGAGCTATCTTGACCGGCAAGCGTTGGAGGACGAGATCGCCCTGCGCAGAAACCGTCCGGAACCAAGCCCGACCCCCGGATCGGATGATCTGCCGGCCGGTAACGTAACGCCGTCGCCGAGCCCTGAGGCATCCCCAAGCCCGTCGCCCGGAGCGCAAGCCCCGGCACAGACTCCTCAAGCTCCGGCCGCAAGCCCTGCTCCCGCAGCTCCACCGGCTACGGAACAGGACTCGCCGGACGAAGTGGTATATGAAGAGCAAGGCGCCGAAAACCCGTACCTGTTTGATTTCTTCGACATTTCACAGCGTATGGAGTGGCCCGTGCTCGGAGACGTCGTCATGAGCTACAGCTCTGACCGGCTGATCTATGACATGACCCTCGATCAGTACAGAACCAACGACAACATCAGCATCGCGGCTGAACTCGGTTCACAGGTACTGGCATCGTCGGCGGGTATTGTCGAATTTGTGGGCTATACGCGCGAAAGCGGCAACTATGTAATAATCAACCATGGCAACGGCTGGATTACTACATACAGTCAGCTACAAGACGGTGTGTTAGTAAACGCAGGAGATGTTGTAAGAGCCGGACAGCCTATCGGCGGAGTGGGCAGCCCTTCCATATACAGTGTGCTGCTTGGAAACCACGTCAGCTTCCGTGTTGAAAATCATGGTGTAAGCGTTGATCCGCGGACTGTCCTCAGGTAACCGGCACTATCAATACCAGACTAGAATTTGCTAGAAAGGGAGACATCTATGGGAAACGGAAATGTAAACTTACAGGAGCTTAACTCCATCAGAGAATGCGCCTCATCGCACCAGACTCAAGCCGCAAAGCTTAACGACTTTGCGAACAAGTGCAACGACCCGCAGATAAAGCAGATGTTTTCACAGGCTTCCAAGCAGGCTTCTCAGGCGGCTCAGAAGCTGACGCAGATGCTGTAACAAAAACATTAGAACGGAGGAATGACATCATGCATGAGAAAGACATGGTTCTGGATGTTTTAAGCGGCTCGAAGGCGAGCCTTGGCAACTACGCAAAAATGATCGTAGAGTGCTCGTGCCCCAACTTGCGCCAAACGTTTCAGCAGATGAGGGACGGCGACGAGAAGTTCCAATACGACCTGTACAAGCTGGCGGAGCAGAAGGGGTACTACAAGGCTTCCGCGGCTGCCTCACCTCAGGAGATCACCACGGTAAAGACGGCGCTTTCGCAGTCTCAAACCGGGTCGATGGTGTAGTACTGCCGTCATTTATCGAATGCCCATGTCGGAAAATTTTCCGGCGTGGGCGTTGTTGTTTTTACGAAAAAAGGCTACCACGAGAAGATAAACTGTGTTATAATATCTGGGTTAACGAAAGGTCTAATAACTACTCGGAGCTGATTGTTTTGGGAAGGATCATCGCAGTAGCAAACCAAAAAGGCGGAGTAGGCAAAACAACCACTACCGTCAACCTATCGGCATGTCTTGCGCAGGCCGGCAAGAAAGTTCTGGTCGTGGACGCCGACCCCCAAGGCAATACCACCAGCGGCTTGGGTATTGACAAAAATAATCTCACAAAAACTACATATACTTTGCTTATGGGCGGAAGCTATATGCACGAAACCGAAGTAGCCACAAGCGTCGAAGGGCTAAGTCTGATACCCGCGAATATCGAACTCGTAGGCGCCGAGATAGAGTTGCCGTCGCGTGACGGGCGGGAATTCATTCTCAAAAAGCTGCTGAGAAATTGCAACAACCTTTACGACTTTGTCCTGATAGACTGTCCGCCGTCTCTAAGCATACTTACGATAAACGCAATGGTCGCCGCAAACACTGTTCTTGTGCCGATCCAATGCGAATACTACGCTCTTGAGGGTCTGTCCCAGCTTCTGCGAACTATCGAGCTGATCCGGGCCGATCTTAATAAGTCGCTGGAAATCGAGGGAGTGGTCTTCACCATGTTTGACTCCAGAGCGAATCTTTCGGCACAGGTTGTTGACGAGGTGAAACGGCACATGGGCGACAATGTGTACAAGAGTATCATCCCGCGCAACGTAAGACTTGCGGAAGCGCCCAGCTACGGCCTTCCCATAACGCTCTACGACAGCAGGTCAAAGGGAGCGGAATGCTACATGCTGCTGGCTCAGGAAGTAATAGAGAAGGAGGACTTGTATTGATGCAGAAAAGAGGCCTTGGGCGCGGCTTGGGCGCGCTTATCAGCGCCAGCGAAAAAACGATGCAGACCGGAAACCAGGTGGGCGTACTAGAGCTTGAACTCACACAGTTAGAGCCGAACCCCGACCAGCCGCGCAAGCATTTCGACGATGAATCAATGGCCGAATTGGCTGAATCCATAAAAAGCTATGGCGTAATACAACCTCTTATTGTGAAACAAGTCGACGACAGCTACTATCTGATAATCGCGGGGGAGCGCCGTTGGCGCGCCGCGCGTCTGGCGGGCCTCACGCACCTGCCGGTAATCGTGAAAGATTACACCGACGAGGAAGTACTGCACGTCGCTCTTATAGAGAACATACAGCGCAAGGATCTCAACCCCATTGAAGAGGCTATGTGCTACAGGCGCCTTGCCGACGAATTCCAGCTTACGCAGGAGGAAATCTCAAAGCAGGTGGGAAAGAGCCGTAACTCAATTACATATGCCCTTGGGCTGCTGAACCTTGACTTACGCGTGCAAAACTATCTGATAGAAGGCAGCCTTACCCCCGGCCACGCCCGGTCTGTCATGACTATTAAGGACAACGACGCGCAGTACGAGCTTGCCGAGAAAATTATTGATGAAGGTTTGACCACCCGCCAGACTCAGGCGCTGTTAAAGGAAAGGCAGGAAGAAACCCTGCCTGTTAAAGACACATGGACGCCGCGGGCGTCTAAACCTTCGGGGGCGCCCAGGTTCGCGGCAGTCGAGAGCGACCTCAGGACGATCATGGGAACAGGAGTCAACATAGTAAACGGCAAGAAAAAGGGCAAGATAGAGATCGAGTACTATTCCGGCGACGAGCTGGAGAGACTGATCGGAATGTTTAAGAGATTGAGGTAGAATGTTTTGCAGAGCTTATACGACGCTTTGAACGAATACTCCCCTCTTGTCACAATCGCGCTGATTGTGGCGGTGGCGGTTATATTCGTCATGGTGGTGTTAATTACATACATCCTGAACAAGACGCACCAGAGGCTGTACCGCTTTTTCGGAGGACGAACCAGGCGGCGCAGCATGGAGACAATGCTTGACGAATATCTCGAGAAGGTGTCGGGCGTGGATTCTAAGTACAACGAAATACTGGCGCTTATCGACGACATAAATTTCCGTCTTGTCACCTGTATACGCAAGGTCGGCGTAGTGCGATACAACCCTTTTGAGTCCATGGGCGGCGACCAGTCCTTCGCGCTGGCCTTGCTGGACGAAAACGACGACGGCGTCGTAGTCTCGACAATCCACGCTCGTGACGCATCCTACACATACGCGAAGCAAGTACTTGGAGGCAGGTCTTCGCATACACTCACAGACGAAGAGCTCGAAGCGATCAAGGTGGCCCTGGAGTGGAAACCCATGGTTAACATGGGCTCGCATAAGCTAAAGCGCGATAAACGCCTGGCAGACCTCAAGAACCGTCAACGCCGGCTAAGCGAGCAGCACGAGGCCAACGCTCCCGAGCCGACCGCCGAGATATCCAAGGTGCGCAAGGTAAGCAAGGCCAAGGCCAAGGCAAGAGCCAGCAGGAAGAAGATATACAGCAAGGCTGTGTCCAACGACGTCAAGGACGCGGTAACGGCGCTCAAGCAATGGCCGGGAGATGAAGCCGCTCATGAAGCTGTCTCCACAGCGTCCGAAGAGCCTCAGACCAAGGAAATTCCAATTGTTCCGCCCTCACAGGAAGATAAAGCGGCGGCAGAATCTCCAATCGGAAGTAAGCCCGATACCTCACAGGAGGAGTTGGACGAAATAATGGAAAATATGCGCGCAATCGAGCTCTTCCAGCAAAAGCTGCTGCGCCACCAGCAAGAAACGCGGGAGGGGTCGCATAACGATGGATAGAATCAAGGTTTTGAGCATTTTCGGCACGCGCCCCGAAGCCACGAAGATGGCTCCGGTTATTAACGAGCTGAGAACACGGCCCGACGAATTTGAATCCGTAGTCTGTGTAACGGCGCAGCACAGACAAATGCTTGACCAGGTGCTGCAAGTCTTTAATATTATACCGGACTACGACCTGAACATTATGCAGGCGGGACAGAGCCTTACCGATATTGTAACACGCTGCCTGAACGGCCTGGGAGATGTGATCGCGCGGGTTCGGCCGGATATAATGCTTGTCCACGGCGACACATCCACAACCTTCGCCGGAAGCCTTTCCGCCTTCTACGGCGGCGTTAAGCTCGGCCATGTGGAAGCGGGCCTTCGCACGTACGACAAATATCAGCCTTATCCCGAGGAAATGAACCGACGCCTGACTGCGGCTCTGGCTGACTACCACTTCGCGCCGACAAGCGTTTCTCGGGAAAACCTTCTCAAAGAGAACATTTCCGACGAAAAAATATTCGTGACTGGCAATACCGCCGTAGATTGCCTCAAAACCACTGTTTTCGCCGGATACGTATTCGCTGAACCAAAGCTGCGCGGAATCGACTATTCTAAAAAACGAGTAATAGTAATGACGGCTCACCGCCGCGAAAACATCGGCGAAA
Source organism: Defluviitaleaceae bacterium (assembly GCA_009780015.1). Lineage (GTDB taxonomy): Bacteria > Bacillota > Clostridia > Lachnospirales > WRAA01 > WRAA01. Next base: position 7,904 of record WRAW01000055.1, read on the forward strand.
ACCTTGACAATATTTTGAAGGCCATCCGTCAAATCGCTGACGATTACGAAGACGTGCTCTTTGTGTACCCTGTCCACCGGAACCCCGCTATCTTGAAGCAAGTCGAAGAAACTCTGGGCTCACACCCCGGCGTAATCACAACCGAACCCGTAAACATGAATGATATGCACAACCTCATCAATTTGTCGTACATGGCCTTGACCGATTCAGGGGGCATACAGGAAGAAGCGCCCGGCCTTAACAAACCGGTGATAGTCCTGCGCAACGTCACGGAGCGCCCCGAAGGCTTGACGGCCGGCACGCTGCTGTTGGCCGGGACAAAGCGAGAAAGCGTTTACGAGTCAGTCAAATTTCTGCTGGATGACAAGTCCGCGTACGACCGTATGGCCGCCGCTAAAAATCCGTTCGGCGACGGTTTCGCCGCCGCTAGAATCGCCGATGCCATAAACCATGTGTTCGGGTCAAGTCAGCAGCGTCCGGCGGATTATTCATGGGAAAATGATTAGAACACGCTGAAAAATCACAGTAATATCCGATTGTATCCTGCTTGTAGTTTTACATCAGAAGGGTAACTATGATACCTAGACAGATCTCGCGCGAAGTTATTTATGAAAATGAATGGGTTAGTCTGTATGCAGATAAGCTGGCTGGAATACTAAATTTATCCCACAAAACATTATGAATATAGAACGGAGTATTGCTTTGTACGCAGACATGCACATCCATACATGCTTTTCTGACGGAACGCAGACACCGGAGAAAGTGGCGGCAATCGCAAAAGATAGGGGTATCTCTATCATCTCTATAAGCGACCACAACACTATCGAAGCCTATGACAGATTAAGGCCGGCTTGCAACGCCTTAGGGCTTACACTGATTCAAGGTGTGGAGCTGGACGTAAGCTGGGGCGGCACAATCGTACATCTGCTGGCCTATAATTTTGACCCTGACGATAAGGCTATGCTGGAGCTAATTGACAGAAACCAAGCCGAATATAAGCTGGAAGGGTTAACCCTGGTAGAAAACATGGCCAAAGACTATCCGGCGCTTTCGCTGGAAGATTATGCCGCTTATAAAAAGCCTCCGCACAGGGGCGGCTGGAAGAGCATCAACTACTTGTATGACCGTGGACTATGCGAAGACCTTCTGCTTGATGGATTCAAGTTTATAAAGCAGTACGGAAAATCCTTGGAATTTGACAGCATGGAGACAGCTTGCGAAATTATTCGGTCTGCCGGAGGCGTTCCGGTACTTGCGCACCCAGGTATGTATTGGATAGAGAACGAAGTCCCCGGCAAGCTTTTTAAGTTGTTGGCCGCAGGCATAGGCGGCCTGGAGTGCTATTATCCCGTTCATACTCAAGCCTTTACTAAGAAATGCGTCGACTTTTGTAAGCTCTACGACCTCTGCATAACCTGCGGCTGTGACAGCCACGGGGATTTTGCCCAAAACTACAGGGAGGTCGTCTGCGATATCGGAATGTTAAAAATTGATACTTCCTTGTTAAACCTGCAAGGGATTATATAGTGATAAAACATGAAAAGAACCTGACGGATATGCCGCCAGGTTCTTTGTTATACTATGCTTATGAATACCGGCAAGTTATCTGCCAGGCTGGTAACCAGAGTTTCCAGCCATTTGACGCTCTTGGGCTTCGATCATCTTCTTGACCATGTAGCCGCCGACAGAGCCGTTCTGAGCCGATGTCAGGTCGCCGTTGTAGCCTTGCTTAAGCGGAACGCCGATTTCGCTGGCTACTTCGTACTTGAACTGGTCGAGAGCCGCGCGGGCCTCGGGAACAGCTTTCTTGTTTGTATAATTGCTCATGATGCTTTCCTCCTAAACGGGTTTCGATTGTATCGAATAATATGAGTCTTGTAACACACATCGTCAGCTAGGCTTGTTACATGTGCCACAATCATATTATTGCCGCGTGTCGGAGTTTTATAAGAGGTAATATCACGAAAGGTTGGCAAAACCATGCTGTCGGAGCGCTTCAAAAATTACGACCGCCGCGCAGCTTGCCAAATTAAGCGAACGTGAGCCCTGTAACATGGGAATACGCACGGCTGTATCAGCGTAGTCTTGCAGAATATGGCCCGGAATTCCGCCGGATTCACTGCCGAGCATTATAAAAGCATTTCTTGGAAATGACGTTTCTGTGTAAAAACGTCCAGCGTTTGTTTCGACCATGTAAATTTTGGGATCATTATTTTTACATACAAAATCATCAAAATTTTCGTAGAATGATACGTTAAGACTGTGCCAGTAATCCATTCCGGCGCGAGCCAGCTTCCTGTCGTCTACAACAAAGCCCAGCGGATGTATAAGGTGCAGGCTTGAGCCGGTCACAGAGCATGTCCGGCCGATGTTGCCCGTGTTCATGGCGATTTCCGGCTGGTATAACACTATATTCAGCATAGCTGTACCTATCGCCCGCCCTTGTCATAGGGTTGCCCCACGGCCTTAGGCGCCATGGTGTTTTTAGATGTGAAGGCAAGGACTATCAATGTAGCTATAAACGGAGACATTCTGTAGAAATGGGCAGGTATTTCCAATTCCCGCAAAAAGTCTATCGCTGCGTAGCTTGACGCAACAGTTTGCATTAAGCCGAAAAAGAACGCGGCGAACAAAATCCTCCCGGGGCGCCACCCTCCGAAGATAAGAACGGCTAACGCCAGGAAACCGTAACCGGAAACCGTGCCGCTAAATACGGTAGTTATTGGGATAGTGTAAATTACGCCGCCAAGGCCGGCCAAAGCGCCGGAAATCAGCACCCCCGAGTAGCGCATTTTTACTACGCTGACACCTACGGAATCCGCCGCTTGCGGATGCTCTCCGCAGGCTCTAAGCCTTAACCCAAACTTTGTTTTAAACAGCACAAACGCGGAAACAGCCAAAATAATAAAGCCTAGGTAGGTCGTAATATACGTGTTTTGAAACAGCAGGGGGCCAAGTATAGGTATGTCGCCAAAAACCGGTACGCTTTCGATCCTGAATTGGTTAGAGAAGTGTACATTTTGAGTACCTGTAATAAGCCTTGAAACATACACCGCGAAAGCGGGGGCAAACATATTGATAGAGATACCGCTGATAATCTGGTTAGCCTTCAAGTTGATAGCTGCGTAAGCGTGGAAAAGCGAAACAAGCACACCGGTACTCAATGCCACAAAAAGCCCAAGTATTAATATAGGCTGGCCGGACAAGCGATCTTGAAAAGTAGAGATAAACAGTATCCCTGTAAAAGCGCCCATTATCATTTTACCTTCAAGGGCAATATTTACAACGCCGGATTTCTCTGCAAAAAGACCGCCCAAGGCGACAATCATAAGCGGTATCATGAAAACCATAGTGTGCTGAGCTATAAAATAAAACATATTCATTACGCTTCTCCCCCTTCCTTAGAGCTTTCTTTCTTACCCTGACCTCTTAATGTTTTCCCAAGGAAGGACTTAACTAAAAACACAAATGCGCAGAAATAGATTATTACAGATATTACAATTTCTACAAGTTCTATAGAAAAGCCAAAGACCTGCATACGGGCGCCGCCTAAGTATAGGTACGAAACCAATATACCGGAAAATATAATGCCTATGGGGTGATTTAACCCCAAAAACGCAACGGAGATACCTGTAAAGCCTTCTGTCGCAAGCGAATCTATTATGCTCATAGACAGCCCTGTACCGTTCATATAGTTTAAAGCTCCGCCAATTCCGGCAAGAGCTCCGCAGAACATCATGGACGTGATAATATTTCTGTTTTCGTTGATACCGGCATATTTTGCGGCGCTTTTATTAAAACCGCAGGCTTTAAGCTCATATCCGAAGGTAGTTTTCTCTAAAATTATGTACACCAAGATCGCAATAAGTATGGCAATAATTATGCCTATGTTTACATGTGATGATCTGTATGCAGCCCCAAAAGGCTCCCTAAAAATATATCCCAGACCCGCGCTTGGCAAATTGGAATCAGACGGCAGCGCCTGGCTTGTGCCGCGGCCTTGGTCGAAAATAAAGCTTATTATCATGAAATTGACAAAAAACATTGCCACATAATTTGTCATAATGCAGGATATAACCTCGTGCACATTTCGGTAGGCTTTTAACATGCCGGGTATTGCTCCCCATAAAGCCCCCACCACCGCGGCGGCCAGTATTGACGTTAGAATACGTACCGGCGGCGGCAAAAATGTAAACTCTATACTGATGTAAATAGCGACAAAGGCTCCAAAAGTAAACTGCCCGCTGGCGCCTATGTTAAAGAGGCCGGTTCTAAAAGCAAACGCCACGGAAAGGCCCGTTAAAATAATGGGCGTTGCAAGCAGTAGCACATCCCCAACATTACGCATTGAAGTAGCGCCAAAGGTAAGTATTGTCATAAAAGCGGGAATAGCCTGGCCGGCATCGCTTATCAATAATATTATAAAGCCTATTAAAAGACCGGCGATTATTACTATAATGGAAGATAAAAAGTTGAATATCCCGTCGCGGTTCATACAACCACCACCTCATCTCTTTTAGCGCCGGACATATAAAGCCCAAGCTCTTGAAATGTAACTTGTTTAGGGTCTACATCCGCTACAATTTCACCCTCATACATAACCAAAATTCTGTCGGATACATTCATTACTTCTTCAAGTTCCAAAGAGATAAGCAGCACCGCCTTGCCGGAATCCCGCTGGGCCAGAAGCTGCTTGTGGATATATTCAATTGCCCCTACATCCAGCCCTCTGGTAGGCTGTACGGCAATCAGCAGCTTTGGGTCGCGATCAATTTCCCTTGCGAGAATAATTTTTTGCTGATTGCCGCCGGACATAGAACGTGTTATGGTTTCCTCCCCTTGCCCGCTTCGTATGTCAAAGCGATTTATAAGATTTTTAGCGTGTTCCATAATTGTCGGCCTTCTTAAAAATCCATTTTTTTGAAAAGCGCTGGTGTAATAAGTTTGTAAAATTGTATTATATGCCAGCGAGTAGTTTAAAACTAATCCATGCTTATGACGGTCTTCCGGTATATGGGCAATTCCAGACTCGGTTCTTTGTCTGATTTTTGCTTTAGTTATACTGTTGCCTTCCATAAATATTTCACCGGAATCTATTCCTTCAAGACCGGTTAACGCGTAGACTAGGTCTGTTTGGCCATTTCCTTCAATGCCGGCAATGCACAAAATTTCCCCCGCTTTAACGTCAAAAGATATATCTTTAAGCTTATTTTTGCCGGATCCATATTTTGTTCCTTGTTGGCACAAATTTCTGACTTTAAGGATAGTTTCACCGACTCTCGCCTCTTCCTTATCAAGGCTTAGAGCAACTTTGCGCCCAACCATCATTTCGGAAAGCTCTTCCTTGGATGTCGAAGCCACGTCAACAGTGCCGATCATCCTACCTTTACGCAGCACGGAACACCTATCGGCCACTTGCATGATTTCATCCAATTTGTGAGTTATAAATAAAATCGATTTACCTTCAGCCGCCATATTTTTCATTGTCTTCATAAGGGCTTCAATTTCCTGCGGCGTAAGCACTGCCGTAGGTTCGTCAAAAATTAAGATTTCGTTGTCCCTATAAAGCATTTTTAGTATCTCTACCCGTTGCTGCATTCCTACGCTTATATGTCGCACTTCTTTGTCTATGTCAATATCAAAGCCATATCTTTTAGACAGGGCCAATACCTTTTCTCTTGCTTCCTTCATTTGTAGTATACCGCTTTTGGTCGTTTCAACTCCAAGCACAATATTTTCTAAAACCGTAAAATTGTGAACCAGCTTAAAGTGCTGATGTACCATACCGATGCCCAATAAATTGGCGTCTCCCGGTCCCGTAATATTTACCTCTTCATCATTTTTAAATATACGACCCTTTTCCGGTTTATATAAACCAAAAAGCACGCTCATCAGGGTGGACTTACCCGCGCCGTTTTCCCCAAGCAGAGCGTGTATTTCATTTCTTTTCAACTGCAGCGTAATGTCATCGTTTGCGATAATCCCCGGGAATTCTTTAGTAATATTACGCATTTCAATGATATACATAGAACTCGCCTCTTTCAGTTGTATAAGAACCTGTGTCCAATACCGCCCAACTCAGGCTTTAGCCAGAATTTCGAGCATTGAACACAGGTTCTAAAAAGGAGCGCAGAAAGCGCTCCTTTGTAAGTTTTAATTACATTTCATTAACTGTAACTAAGGATACGTCTAAATCACCCATATCAAGACTGGAGGATACAGAAATCGCGCCGCTTGCCAACTGATTAAAGATATTCTCATATTGCTCTTGTGTGAAAGCTTGGAAGCGAGATGATTCCATAGGCAAGCCCACACCGTTTATAGCTGCGTTATACCTAAGCTCTCCACCGCCAAGGAAGTTGCCTTCCATGAAATGTGTAAGTAAATCGTAAACAGATACGTCAAGAGCTTTCATTGCGGATGTGATAACCGTAGGGGACGCGCCGGCTTGATCTACGTCTACTCCGATTACGGTACCGCCTGCGCCTTCGGCGCCGCTCTTAACGGAGAAGCCCGCGCCGCCAGCGGCAGCGAATATAACTTCCGTACCGGCTGCAAACCAGGCGGAGGCCATAGTCGCATGAGCCGGATCGGGAGCAAACCCGCCCAAGTAATGATAGCTAATCGTAACTTCACCGGCGTCTAAGCCCAGAGAAGCGGCGGCATACTCCGCGCCTTGGATAAACCCGTGGCCATAACGCACAACTGCGGGAACCGCGATACCGCCCATAAAGCCTAAGCTTCTATAGCCTTCCATTACGGCGGCGTATCCCGCTAAAAAGCCCGCTTCTTCTTCCGCGTAATGGATAGCCGCGACATTGCTTTCTATTCTTGCTACGCCGTCTCTTCTTGGCGAAGCGTCCAGCAAGACAAACTTAGTATCCGGGAAAATGTCTTGCGCTTCGTACAACGCGTTTTCAAAATGGAAGCCGGGTAAAATAAGAATGTTCGCGCCTGCGCCTATAGCGTCGGCAATCAAGTCAATACGCGCAACATCGTCCGCTGCGTGAGGCAGAAAGAAATTCGCGTGGCTGCTTGGAAGTCCGTGGTTTGAAAGAAACCGCTGTATCCCTTGCCATGCTCCTTCATTAAATGAGCCGTCATCTAAGATAGATTCCGGTGAGTGGGCAACCAACGCAATTTGGACGTCGCTTGCATCTAAACCATCGGTCGGTGCTGGTTCTTCAGCAGCCGGAGCCTCTTGCGCCGTAGGCGCAGGCGCGTCAGTCGGTTGCACAGGCGGCGCTGCCGGTGGTGCGGGCTGAGCGCAGGCTGCTGTGAACAGGGCTGCCATAGTCAGTGCCGATACGACTTTGATTAACTTTTTCATTTTTTCCTCCTTGTTTTAACTAAGCCTAGTTACTACTATGCGTAGCTTTGCGCAAAAAGATTCGCTTGCGCAATTTCTTCTACTATGTATGTAAATTTAATAGAAGATAAAGTCAACCTCAGCGAATCACGCGAGGTTTTCGGGGCCGAAGCCGTGGGGAAGAAGCTCCTTTAACTTATGGACTGTATAGTCGTTTTCGCTGGTACATACTACTATTTCAAATGTTTCAGGATCCATAAATTCCATCATAACCTGACGGCATACTCCGCATGGATATGCCATGCCGGGGACGCCGCCTCTCAGCCAGCCCGCCACGGCTATTGCCGCGAAGTCGCGTTCTCCTTCCGATACCGCCTTGAATATAGCTGTGCGTTCGCCGCAGTTGCAAGGAGAGTAACCTGCGTTTTCGATGTTGCAGCCGGAATAGACCTTGCCGCACTTAGTAAGAAGCGCCGCGCCAACGGCAAAGTTAGAATATGGGGCATACGCGGCGTCGCGTGCTGAAATCGCAGACTTTGCCAGTTGTCGATAGTCCATGAAGCCTCCTCTAATAGCCTTCGGTCTGTTCGCTGTTAAGTATTTTTATGGCCGAGCTTGTGCCCAGGCGCGCGCAGCCCGCCTCAATGAAAGCCACCATGTCTTCGCGGGTTTTTATGCCGCCGGCGGCCTTTATCTTAATATCCTTGCCTATGTGCTGCTTGAATAAGAGCACGTCCTCCATGGTTGCGCCGTCCGTGCCAAAGCCTGTTGAAGTCTTGATGAAGTCGGCACCGCCATCCGTCACACAGCCGCACAACTGAATCTTTTCGTATTCGGTCAAGTAGCATGTCTCAATTATTACCTTTAGGATGCTCTTATGATTTTCCTGGACGCACGCCTTCTTGAGCGCGGATATTTCACCGGTTATCTTGCTGAAATCACTGTTTTTAACGTCTGATATATTTATAACCATGTCCATTTCTATTGCGCCGTCGGCAACGGCTTGACGGACTTCCGCCAGCTTCGCCCCTGTTGTGCTGTAGCCCAGCGGGAAACCCACAACCGTACAGACAGGCAGATAGCTGCCATATTTGTTGTGTATGCGGGATATGTATGTCGGCGGCACACAGACCGAAGCGACCTTGTGTTCAAGGGCCTCGTCGCAGATTACAATAATGTCGTGCCAAGACGCGAAAGGCTTCAGAAGGGTGTGGTCGACGTATGACAGTATCTGTTGATTGGATAACTCAATTTTTGACATCAGCAACGCTCCTTCGAGATAATATTATCCGATAGTGTTGTGTTTGTCAAGACTTTTTGTCATTTTTTTGTAATAATAGACTTCTTGCGCGACTATAGTAATATGCCTCTCAATCAGTAGCACGCGTCGGGGTAAACAGCGGGAAATCTCCCGATTTCCCGCACCCCTCCTTTGTTACTGTTTCGAGGTCATATTACTATACTCAGCTACGCAAAAATGCGCGTTGAAACTTCGCGCATTTTTGCGGCCCAATCGCTGGGCTGCTTGTCGATATGATCTGTCGATAGCAGTTAGCCGGCGTCCCTGATATGCATCTCAGAGCCGCCGTAAATAATAAATTCCGCCAGCATTCGGCCTACCAGCCTGATTTCCTCAATGTCCAGGAACTCTATAGTGTCGTTAGGGGTATGAATCATGTATGACTGAGCCATTGAAATAGCGGGGATGTCATGGAAAAGAAATGCGGTGTGGTCGGCAGTCGCTGATATAGGATCAAAGTAAGCAAACCCGTGCTCCGCCATTATTTCCATAAAAACTGATAATAGGTGGTAATCGTAGTATTCTTCACCGAACAGAAAGTATGTGTCGCTGCCTGTGGCGCCAATGCCGTCAAAATTGAGATTGTAAAGCTCACTATAGCGCTCAATCAATTCAGGTATAAGCGAAAGAGCTCCGATTAAACCCGTCTCTTCGCCGTTTAAAGCCGCGAATACAACGTCTATCTCCAATTCATCCCGACGCTCTGCCAGGATATGCGCGGCATATATTATGGTCGCTAAACCGGAAGCATTGTCATTAGCGCCGGGGGAATGAATATATCCCATGAATCCGGGGCCATCTAAATGAGCGGTTACTACAACGGCCCGGGAACTGTCTCTGCCTTCCAAAACTCCGACCACGTTATGTACGGTATCAATCCGCCTGGAATCGTCGGCTCTGAAATGTACTTCTTCTATACCGATTTCCATAAGCGTATCGTAGAGTTCTTGATACAAAGTAATGTGCGTTGTAGGAGGCCAATCGGAGTTAATCGGGTTTTCAAGCACAACCCCCGACTCTATTATGCCGCTGCGCCCCGGGACAATCATATTCAGCGGACTCGACCGCAATTGCCATTCTTGCTCCGGGTGATTATCAACCCATGTCCCGTCCTGCGCAAGGGTAAATATTACATCCACCGGGACGCTGCAAGTACGAAATAAGAATTCCGAACCTAGTTGAAGCTCCCGCGCAGTGCCGTCCGCCAGCGAAACGGTCAACTGAGCGTTGCTCAAATCGGGATTAAACACTTCCTGCTCATAGGCGTGCAAGAAGCCATTTGCACCAAAAGGAGCCAGCCCCAGCGATTCAAAAATAGAGTAAATGTATGCAACCGCTTGTTCGTTTCCCGGCGCTCCAACCAGTCGGCCGCGCAATTCCGGCGCGGTTAGGGTAGTTATGATTTGATATACATCAATAAGCGCTTCATCAACATCAGTAACATAGGCCTCACTATTCTCGCCCATATCAATGCCCAAGGCTTCCCTTAGAATATCCAGGAACAGCATTGTACCGCCTGCACCGGCAGAATGATTTACATCACTCGATGCTTCGTCTGCAAATGCGCTTGTACTCAGTCCCAAGCACATAACTACAGTAAGTATTGCTGCCGTCAATTTTTTAAACATTGCCATTTGCCTCCCCGCTTGTTAGAACCTGTGTTCAATACCCGAAATGCTGGCTGGAAGAGGCAGTTTTTCGCCAATCTAGGAAGTGACGACGACGCGTACCCTTGTGGTACGCTAGGAGGAGCTGACGACGAGTGGCGGAAA
>WRAW01000056.1 GCA_009780015.1 Defluviitaleaceae bacterium
GATGCTGTGTGCCGGTGGCACACGTTTAGCATCCGAAGCGCCAGCGTAGGCGGAGGAACCAACGAAGATATGCGATAAATTGACCGCTAATCAGTCACTAACGTGAGATACTAAACAGGCTCTTACACAGCTCGGCGCTGTTTGGCGTCGACGGCGCGGCTTATTGCCTGCCCGACAACGTATATGGAAAGCATCATCACGAATATGAGAAGCGCCGCCGGAAGCCACTGCCAGGGGCGGCCAATCATTGCCGTGGGCACGGCGGCGTAGGATATTAATGTGCCAAGGCTGGGCGTACCGTAAGGAAGTCCGTAGCCAAGGAAGGTGAGACCCGTCTCCAGACCCATGTTGGCCGCGAGGGTCAGGGTCATGTTGACCGTTATTACGGAGGTCAGGTTGGGCAGGACTTCGCGCAGCATTACAATTATGTTTGGTGTTCCCAACGTCTTGGAGGCCGAAACGTAGTCCAGTCCGGCTTGCTGCATTGTCTTGGCGCGCATCAGGCGCGCGCGGTCTGCCCACAAAAACGCGATCATTATCAGCGAGAACTGCCATACACCGTAGCTGCCCAGCACCGACAGCACGGCGATCATTATCAGCAGCGCGGGCAGCATCAGGAAGAAGTCGAGAAGTCGCATTATAACGTTGTCCGTATTGCCGCCCGCGAAGCCCGATACAAGCCCGAATATTACACCGATTGCTCCGCTGGCGATTGTCACCGCGAACGCGATCAGGAACGAGTTGCGCGCGCCAAGGAATAATTGGCCGACCATGCAGCGCCCGGCTGGGTCTGTGCCAAGCGGGAATTGGGTGCCGGGCGGTCTGTTCATGTTTTGCAGGGTGACCAGGCCGGCCTGGTGTTCGTCGATGCCCGCGGCGATTGCGAAAGCGGCGGCTATAATTCCCACAAATGTAATGAAGGCTGTCAGGGCAAGCTTGTCGTGATATATTTCACGCCAGATTATTCTGAACATGGGAACCTCTCTACTTGATCCTTATGCGCGGGTCGACGACGGTTATAATTATGTCGGACAGGAACGAGCCCAGCACTATCAGAGCCCCGTAAAGTACCACCAGCGTATTCAGCACGGAAAAATCGCGGCGCTCTATGGATTCGAGGAACAGCGTGCCCATTCCCGGGTATGTGAATATAGATTCGATAAAGACCGAACCGCCAAGCAGCGCCGCGACCATGGAGCCGACGCCGGACGCTATGGGCAGCACGGCGTTTCGGAAGATGTGGCCTGTGTAGATTTTTCCTTCGGGCACGCCCTTGGAGCGGGCCGTGGTCACAAAGTCGGAGCCGCTGATGTCGGCGATCTCACTGCGAAGGTAGTGTATAATGAAGACGGTTCCCAGCAGCGCCCCTGTGAGCGCGGGGGCGACGCTGTGATGTACCCTGCTTAGGAAGTATTCGAGCGTGCCGGGGGCAAGGCCGAGCTCTACGCTGCCCCGTACCGGCACGACGCCGAGCCGGAAGCCGAACACGAATATTACAAGCAGAGCCAGCACGACCGTAGGAGTGGCAAGCATCAGGTATGTGTACGTGCTGACGGCCTTTTCCGGCGCGCGGCCGTTGTACTTGCCCGCTATGACGCCGAGCGGGATCGCGATGAGATACAGCAGCGACAGCGTGAACATCTGTAAGAAGAGCGTGTTGTTGGCGCGCTGAGCCACAATGTCGGTCACGGGAAGCCTGTAGGAGATAGATTGGCCGAAGTCCCCCCTAAGCGCGCTGCTTGTCCAGCGGACGTACCGGACATACCATGGGTCGTCAAGGCCGTGCAGCGCGCGAAGTTCCGTCACACGCTGGGGCGGAAGATCGGGGCTTATCATGCCCGTCAGCGCGTCGCCCGGCAGGTGATAGCCGATGAGGAACACCGCCAGGCTTAGCGCGGCAAGCTGCGGGATGAGTATAAGCGTTCGTCTCGCGAACATTTTCCACATAGGGCCTCCACATTAGAATAGCTGCTATCCTGGTATTGCGACGGAGTGGTCGTCATTTATCCTGGCCAGGTCGTATACCGATCCGTCTGCGTCATAGAACTTTGAGAATTGGTCATTGTATTCCCGCTCTAGGGATTTGCGGCGGGCTTCGTTGGCTTCGCGCGCGGCGGGGTTCATGTCGGGAATGGCGGCGATCAGGCGGCGCGTATAGATATGCATGGGGTTATTATAAATTTCCTCGCGCGTGCCTGTTTCGACGAAGCGGGCGCGGTGCATTATCAACAGCCTTTCGCACATGTGTCTGACTACGCCCAGGTCGTGGCTGATGAACAGGTACGCGAGGCCAAGTTCACGCTGTATGTCCTTCATGTAGTTCAGCACTTGGGCCTGCACCGACAGATCAAGGGCGGAAACGGGCTCGTCAGCGACTATCAGCTTGGGGCGGAGCGCGATTGCCCGCGCCACACCAATACGCTGACGCTGGCCGCCCGAGAACTCGTGCGGGTACTTGAGTGCGCTGTCGGCGGAAAGGCCGACGACTTCCAGAAGCTCGTGGACGCGCCGGAGTTCTTCGGCCTTTGTCATTCGTTCGAAATTGCGGATCGGTTCGGCTATGACGTCAAGCACGCGCTTCCTAGGGTTAAGGGACGAATATACGTCCTGAAATATCATCTGCACGCCCCGGCGGTATGGTGAACGGTTCCTGCCGATGTAGCCGGTAATGTCTTCGCCGTCGAAGAGTATCCGGCCCCCGCAAAGGCGTACCAGCCCAAGAATAGCCTTGCCCGTAGTGCTCTTGCCGGAGCCGGATTCGCCAACCAAGCCGACGGTCTGGCCGGGCTCGATTTGGAAGCTAATGCCATCTACGGCCTTAGTGTGTCCCACAGTACGCCCCAATATTCCGCCGCGTATGGGAAAGTGCACTTGCAGGTTTTTGACTTCTAACAGCGGCATGGTGTGTTCATCTCCTGAAATAACTCAAATGTCTCGTAGCACGAGCACATCACATAATGTCCGGGCGCGGCCTCGCGGAGTTCCGGCTCGTCTTGGTGGGAATCGGGCGGCATCCAGGGTATGCGGCGGCTGAAACGGCAGCCTGTGCGCGGCAGGTCTTTCAGCGAGGGTACAATGCCCCGGATTACGTGCAGACGCTCCGAACTGTTTTCCAGACTTGGGATGGAGGAGAGCAGCGAACGTGTATACGGATGGAGCGGATTGTTGAATATTTCGGAGCACGAAGCCAGCTCGACCAGTTGTCCGGCGTACATAACGGCGACTCGGTCAGCCATTTCGGCCACTACGCCCAGATCGTGAGTTATCAGCAATATGCTGGTCTGCGTCGCCGCTTGCAGGCTGCGCATCAAGTCCAGGATTTGAGCTTGGATTGTGACGTCCAGGGCGGTTGTGGGTTCGTCGGCAATGACAAGAGCCGGACTGCATGACAGTGCGGACGCGATCATGGCGCGCTGGCGCATTCCTCCCGACAGCTCGTGCGGGAACTGGCCGTAGGTGAGCTCGGGGCGGGGCATCCCTACGCCGCGCAGCAGATCAAGCGCGTGGTTTCGGCGTTCGGCGCGGGACATGTCGGTGTGGTAGACAAGGCTTTCTTCGATCTGGAGGCCGACTTTCACAAGCGGGTTGAGGGCGCTTTGCGGGTCTTGGAATATCATGCCGATGTGGCCGCCGCGCACCTTGTTAAGCTCGGCTTCGGGAAGGCTCGTCAAGTTTTTGCCCTGGTATAAGATGCTCCCTTCGACGCGTGTATACGCCGGATTATGAAGGCGTGTTACGCTTAACGCCATACTGGATTTTCCTGACCCGGATTCGCCGACGACGGCAAGCGTCTCGTTTTTGTATATATCAACGCTGACGTTGTCCACAGCGGCAAAGTACTGCCCGCCTGCTCGGAAGGAGGTGCGCATGTTCCTGATTTCCAGCAATTTCTCGCTCATGATGTCCCGCCTTCTATGAATGGTATTTTGAGGTAACGCGTATTATATAGCTACCTGCTACTGTTTCAGAGGCATTTAACTATAATACAAACTGCCGAACCGCGCAAGGCCCTTGTAAAAATTTGGTCGATAACTTAGAGTAAAATTCTACAATAATGGTATTGAAATTTGGCTCGGTATAGTGTATAATATAAGTACGTAAGATTTCAGGGTTAATAGCGAGGAGGCGATTCTATGGATGAAAGAAATGCCAACATGTTGAATAATAAGCCGAAGAAGAAGACCGTGAACAAGTCGTCGCGCAATTTGTTGATAGTGCTGGCTGCCTTTTTCGGAGTGCTTGGTATATTTATCCTGGCGACTCCGGCGATAGACAATATTGTTATACCGGGCACACCCGCCCGTGACGCGATGCCCCCGCAGCGGCAGGGTATTGTGGACATACAGTCGGTTCCCGCCACGGTGCGCGACAACGAGGGTAATTTGCGCAACATCAACGCGTCGGTGGCCTTGGACTTCGACGACAGCCAGGTCAGGAACTACAATGTTAACGAACTGCGCACAATCGTAATGGACGCGATCATGCAACTGGACGGCGAAATGTTCGAGAACGTTTACGACCTGACCGCCCTTTCGGTGCATATACGGGATCAGCTTGGCGAATATGTCAACCCCGAACACCTCAGGGGCGTACACATTACCGAAATGGAATCGGGAGAGCACCCCATCGCGCGTGATCCGCAAGATGGCAGCCAGGCTCCGCGCGGAGCCACATGGCGCATGAACTAAACGAATCAAATACCCGCACGTAGCGGCTAATCGCCGACGCGCGGGTATTTTTGTTGAATTTATTAACCGGAGAGCATGGACTCGTAACGTCCGGCCATTTGTGTAAACCGATACTCCGGGTATTCGGTATCTGTCATGGGTTGTGCCAGCACGGACAACATTTGTGATCTCGAAAACCCTAAGCTATCGCGTCTATCTTCCGCTTGCGCATCAGAAGCCGTAACGATAAGAACCTGTGTTCATAGGTGGAGATGGCGGATTGGCGAGGCGATTTTTTGCCAATCTAGGAGGTGACGACGCCGCGTACCCGCAGTGGTACGCTAGGAGGAACCGACGACGAGTGGCGGAAAATCGACCGCCAAGACGGCATTCCCATCCTATGAACACAGGTTCTAAGCCTTTTATGATACATATCTTTGTTAAGTTTAATCAGCGCAAGTCTAAACCTTTGGGTTAGAACCTCAATCTTCGCAAGCTCTTCCTTGGTGGGATCAAGAGGCGTAATTGACGCCCTAAACCCTTCCACACGCGCTTCGATTTCTTCGTCAGTCAAAGAGTTCATCCCCTTGCGCATCCTTTCCTGCCATATTGATACGGCTCTGGCGAATGCTTCGGAAAGAGTTTTTTCAGGCTCTAAGTCGCGATCAACAGGTCTTGATGCTGCTTGGATGTTTCCCGCGCGATTGCTTCGCGCCAAACCTGCCGAACTTATCCATGCAGACGAAGTGCAGCCTACGCTCATAATATCCATACTATTCACCTCTACTATAGCCGGGTGGATTCTAAGTCGTACTATTGTTCCCCTGATATGAGAGCATGGACTCGTAACGTCCGGCCATTTGCTTTGACTGATACGTCGTGTGTTCGGCCTCGCGCCGGGGCTGCAGCGGGTCGTGCGTCCTTTGCGCCATTATGAGCCTTGCGGTACGGTTCCTGTCCTCTTCATGATCCGGGTCTTGGGCTGTGGTGATGAGCGCTTCGGTATTTTGCCGCTCGGCAATGGTTTGCAGAAACTGCCTGAATATCATAAGCCAGTCGTCAAGCTTCGCAAGCTCTTCCTCTGTCATGTCATCGTGGCTAAGGCGCTCTTTAAGCTCCGCTACCTTTTTTTCGATATCTTCCTCTGTCAGGGCATTCAGGCCCTTGAGCATCCTGTTCTTCCATTCCTTCATGGCGTTGACAAGCGCTTCGGAAAGACTTTCCCTGTGATCGGCGTTAAACTCAAATTCCGGTTTCTGCGGCAAATTTTGCGCGCTCCGCGTCGTGTTTCCCCAAAGGGAAGGAAATGCTCCTCCGCCTCCGATTCCAATACCTATGGACATACTGCACTCCCCTCTATACAATTGATCCGGGCGTATTATGCGGTTGACGCCGAACTATCGCTTCCCTGATCCGAAAGCATTGACTCGTAGCGTCCGGCCATCTGCTTTGAGTGATATACGGTGTGTTCGGCTTCGCGCTGGGTCTGCAAAGGGTCGTGCGTTATTTGAGCCATTATAAATCTTGCGATGCTGTTTCTGTCCTGTTCGCGCTCCGGGTCTTTGGGAGTGGTTATTAGGGCTTCGGTGTGCTGCTGTTCGGCAAAATTACGCAGTACATCCTCAAACAGCCTGACCAACCTGTCAATTTCTTCAAGCTCTTCTTCCGTGGCGTTTTCACGCGTGATCGCTTCTCTGAACTCCGCCAGTTTTTCCTGGATATCCTCTTCAGTCAAGCTGTTCAGGCCCTTGAGCATCTTGTCCTTCCATTCCTTTATTGCGTCGGCAAGCGCTTGGGAAAGGCTCTCCCTGGGATAGGCGCTAAACTCAAATTCCGGTTTCTGCGGCAAATAATTTTGCGTGTTCCGCGTCGTGCTTCCCCACGGAGAAGGAAATGCCCCTCCGCTTCCAATACCTATGGACATGCTGCACTCTCCTTTGCAAGTCGTTTGTAAAACTGTCTGCATAGTATGTCGGCAAGACTTGCCGCGAACTTTAGAACCTGTGTTCAATACCCGAAATGCTGGCTGGAAGAGGCAGTTTTTCGCCAATCTAGGAAGTGACGACGACGCGTACCCTTGTGGTACGCTAAGGAGGAGCTGACGACGAGTGGCGGAAAACTGACCTTCTAGACAGCGTTGAGCGGTATTGAACACAGGTTCTTAGAATGCGGGAAAACTTTATTCGCCTCTGTTGATGTTAAACACTTCCATCGTCATAAGCACGCCAAGCTTGTATCCGTGTATAAACCTTTCAACTCCGTACAGGCGGCTGTTTTCCATCTGCGCGTCGACAAATTCATTAAACAAACTCTGTCCGGTATCGTCCAATAAGTCGAGCAGTTTTTGTTCGGTGGCGCAAAGTGTTTTCAAAGTCCGGTCATATTGCGAGTCGTTCTCAATGTGATTAGGTTCTGTACGAATATCTCCACTGGCAAATTCTTCAAGAATAGACTTCATGGTATCATTCCTCTCAATAAAACAAGTAATTAATTGCTGACGTCAATACCTATAAAGGATAGCACATCATTACTGTGACGTCAATGGTTTTGATTGATTTCTATGATAAAGTTATTTATACTTATTTTGTGATAAAAAGGCGTCAGAGGAGAATATGTATGCCTGTAAATGATAGATATACAAAATTAGGAGATAAGCGCTTTACATTACGAATAGATGCAAAATTATTTAAGCTGGTCGAGGATTCCGCTAAAAGAGACAAACGTCCAATTAATAGGCAGATCGAGTCTATCCTAGAAAAATACTTTCAAGACATTGATGAATAAAATCTTGACATTCCAGCATAACAAAGCTATAATAAGAGTACAATAAAAGAGAGGGCGTTTGTGCGCCCTCCCGTGTTCACAGACTGTTCGGCGAGTTATGACCGGACGTTATAAGTTAACTAACGTGCTGAAATAAGCCCAACCTTAGACGAGGGGCTTATTTCTTTTTTGTGTTCATATATGACAAGTACGCTATAACAACAAGCGCAACGGTAAGAAGCAAGTACAACACTTCAAACATGGTCATACGGCCATCCCTCCTTTCGGAAGTCCGGCCAAACACGCCCCACGGTCTGCTTACAGGGATTATACATACATAAAGAAAGCACAAGCCGGGTCGTGGACAATCCTAGATATTGATGAATAAAATATTGACATTACCGCATAACCCGGTTATAATAAGAGTACAATAAAAGAGAGGGCGTTTGTCCGCCCTCCCATGGTCGCAAACCATTCGGCGAGTTATGACCGAACTCCAACGTTTTAGTTACACATTAGAGCTGAAATAAGCCCAACTTTGCCGGAGGGGCTTATTTCTTTTTTGTGTTCATATATGCCAAGTACGCTAAAGTTACAAGCGCAACGGTAAGAAGTAAGTACAATACTTCAAACATGGTCATACGGCCATCCCCCCTTTCGGAAGTTCGGCCAAACACGCCCCACGGTCTGCTTACAGGGATTATAGCACATACATAAAGAAAGCACAAGCCGGGGTCTTGGATAGTCCTAGATATTGATGAATAAAATATTGACATTACCGCATAACCAGGTTATAATAAGAGTACAATAAAAAGAGGGCGCGATAACGCCCTCCCATAGTCGCAGAACATTCGGCGAGTTATGACCGGACTAGATAATCAAGTTACGATTGCCAAGTCAGAAATAAGCCCAACTTTACCGGAGGGGCTTATTTCTTTTTTGTGTTCATATATGACAAGTACGCTAAGGTTACAAGCGCAACGGTAAGAAGTAAGTACAACACTTCAAACACGGTCATACGGCCATCCCCCCTTTCGGAAGTCCGGCCAAACACGCCCCACGGTCTGCTTACAGGGATTATAGCACATACATAAAGAAAGCGCAAGCCGGGGGCGGCCTGTTTTCTACATTGCTTAGTTTACAGGTGAATTAATAAGCGACACCCGTGCTTACGTCAATTAACAGCTTGTAGTTGCCTATCTGTGTTCTTAACCTGGCCTCATGCCCTTTTTCTTCGTTGATAATTCTTTCTAGAATTTCTATGGCTCCCTTGTTCGCGTAGGGAATCATGCCGCCATAAAATTTGACGGCTCGCTGTTCGGCTAAAACGGCTTCGTCCAGAACATTTAACACAGAGCTTGGCGCGGCTATATCTACTTTTATTTTCATGTCATTGGAGTGCTTTTCGAGGAAGTCAAGGATATCATTGCTGAATGCCTTGTTCTCATCGCCGATTTCCACGTCGGATAGGATTTTTTTGAAAATCTCGGCATGATTGAGCTCATCCTTGGACATGGACAAAAACATGCCCTTAACATCACCGGTAAACCTATCTACCAAGCTCTTGTAGAAATATACGCCGTCGTCATTGGTTATTTTTGGCGGCAGGTTTTTATAAAAGCTGGATGCTGATTCAGTTCCTAATACTTTCTCTTCTAAATCTTTGTAAAAGCTAACGTCACTACCCCATGAGATATTATTCATTTGAGGTTTGTTGAAAAGTTCCGGCTTAATTTCATCGACTTTTTTCGCCAGTTCTTCGTAACTGGCGGACGCGCTATGTTCGGCTTCGATAGCCAGACTAAGAATCGCGGCGATATCCACAAATTTTGACATAAAATTTCCACCCTTTTCTTGGCAGTCTATAATACCACATGATACCACATAATACCATACCATACCAGCTTCCGGGTGTCAATACCGACAATGAGTAATAAATGGTTGTCCTATTGTATTTTATGCAGCGAAACGATCTGTATTGGAAACTATATAAGCTGGGCTGACTGCATTAGAAATACACCCTTACGATCTGTGTGATTTCGGGAAACAGGTGGTCGAACACGAATTGCAGCAGCAGGTACAGGCCGCCCAGGAAGCACGCTATGTTTAGGATCTTTTTTTGCAGCGGCTTTTCCGAAAGGTCGACAAACAGCTCTACAATCGACTGTATACACGAGATCAAGAATATCTGGCCGATGAGAATCATAAATTCGCGCATGGTTACCCCCAGTGTTAGTTAATAAATTATCTCGATTGCCTATGTCTTTCTTAATCTAAATATAGTATAATTGAACGGATATTATGACTTTTCGGATACAAGGAGTTTTGGAGACTATGGATAGAACTGTATACAAGCTTGTTGCGTCGGATTTGGATTCGACAATGATAACCGAAACGCTGGAGCTGCCCGGGGAAAATATCGCTGCAGTAGAACGCGCCAGGCGGTCGGGCTGCCATGTTGTTATATGTTCGGGCCGCTCGACGGCTTCAATAATGCCATATGAGGAGCGGCTGGGTCTTGTTGCCGAGGGCTGCTACGGTATCAGCTTCAACGGCGGAATTGTGTACGAGACCGTAACGCGCAAAAAGATCAGGGACATCCGCCTTGGCAGCGATATCGCCATAGAGATATTGGACGAGCTGGTGGACGGCGGCGTAAACCCCTGGATATACGCCGGGGACGATCTGTACGTGGTAAAAGAAACGGAATGGGTGCGCGAGTACGCTCAGAGGGTCAAGACGTCGTTCAGGGTTGTGGAGTCGTTTAAGGAGATCGGCGACGAGATATCTAAGCTGCTGGTTGTGGATTATCCTGAGAGGCTGCTGAAGATCGATGAGCAGTTCTCCAAGCGCGCCGGCGGACGGTATAACCAGTTTTTTTCCGCTGAATTTCTGTTCGAGTTTACGGCGAAGAGCGCGACAAAGGGCGATGCCCTGGTATTCCTGGCAGATTACCTGGGGATACCTATTTCTCAGACGATTGCCATCGGCGACAACCTTAATGATGTGCACATGATAGAGGCCGCCGGGTTCTCGGTCGCTGTGCGCAACGGGCGGGACGAACTAAAGGCTTTGGCGGACTATGTTACCGAGAGAAACTGCGCCCAGGGAGCGGTTGCGGAGGTTATAGAGAAATTTGTGCTGTGAGGGGGATTATTATGAGCGTGGACAGAGATTTTTGTGTTGACGACGGGTATATTCATGAACTGCTGGAGCGCGGCCGCGGCGCGAGCGACGAGAGAATCAGCGGCATACTTGACCGCGCCGAATCGCTTGCGGGTCTAAGCCACGAAGACGTGGCGGCGCTGCTTGGAGCCTCCGGCGATGAGCACTGGCGGCGTATATTTGAGATTGCGGGCGACATAAAGCGCAAGGTTTACGGCGACCGGGTCGTGGTATTCGCGCCGCTGTACGTCAGCGACTACTGCGTTAACAACTGCAGTTACTGCGGCTTTCGCGCGGCGAATAAGCTGGAGCGGCGGCGGCTTAGTATGGACGAGCTTCGCGAGGAAGTGCGCGTGCTCGAGAAGATGGGCCACAAGCGCCTCGCCCTCGAAACAGGCGAAGACCCAGAAAACTGCCCCATCGAATACGTGCTGGAGTGCATACGTGAAATATATGCGATGAAGTTTAATAATGGGGAGATCCGTCGCATAAACGTGAATATCGGCGCAACCGGCGGGGATGATTATATCAAGCTCAAGGACGCCGGAATCGGTACGTATATCTTGTTTCAGGAGACATATCACAGAGCGACTTATGAGGCGGTGCATTTGTCCGGCCCAAAGGCCGACTACCCGTACCACCTTACGGCCTTCGACCGCGCCATGCGCGCCGGGCTTGACGACGTGGGCGGCGGAGTACTGTTCGGGCTGTATGACCACGCCTTTGAAGTGCTGGCGCTGATGCTTCACAACGAGCATCTCGAGCAGTGCTTCGGCGCTGGATTTCACACAATATCCGTGCCGCGCATACGCAGGGCCGAGGGAAACTCGGACGCGTCCTTCCCGCATGCCGTCAGCGACGAAGACTTCTCCCGCATAGTGGCGGTAATACGCCTCGCCGTGCCTTACACCGGCATAATACTGAGCACCCGCGAAGCGCCGCAAGTCCGCAAGGCGCTGATTAACGCGGGGGTCTCGCAGGTCAGCGCTGGGTCGCGGACATCGGTGGGCGGGTACAGCGCGTCGGTGAAGAGTACGGAGCAGTTCAGCATCGTAGATAAGCGCGACACTAACGAGGTGGTGTACTGGCTTATGGAAGAAGGTCTGGTTCCGAGCTTTTGTACGGCGTGCTACCGCCAAGGGCGTACGGGAGACCGCTTCATGGAGCTAGCCAAAGCGGGAGAGATACGTAATGTCTGCCTTCCCAACGCCCTGTTCACGCTGAAAGAATACGCCCTAGACTACGGCGACGAACGCTTCGGCGCAAAGGCCGACGAGTTGATCGCGCAGACACTGACGCAGATCGAAGACGAACAAACGAGAGCAATTGCCGTAAAAAATTTGCGCCGCCTTGAGCGCGGTGAACGTGACGTATTCTTCTAATTTAGGGAGGTCTGGGTGCTTTGATGAATTATATTGAAGGTAACAAGATGGCTTGGGAAGAGGCGTTTGAGAATCGAAAGCCGAACTGGGGCGACGAAAACTGCCTGAAGCTAAAGAACGAGAGACTTCCGTTTTTTAACGCTGATATGAAGAACGAGCTTGAAAAGATTGATTTCAAGAACAAAGAAATAGCCCAATTTTGCTGCAACAACGGGCGCGAGCTTATGTCCGCCATGAGCCTTGGGGCAGCCTCCGGCGTTGGTTTTGATATTGCCGAAAACATCATCGGACAGGCAAGGGATACCGCTTATAAAGCGGATATAGATAACTGCGGCTTTGTCGCCTGCAATATATTGGATATACCCGTCAGCTATCATGGCCGGTTTGACTTTATCTTTTTCACAATCGGGGCTATTACATGGTTTCAAGACTTAACGTCCCTTTTTGATAAGGCTGCCAAATGCCTCAAGGATAAAGGGTTGCTGCTCATAAATGATTTTCATCCGCTTATCAACATGCTGCCGCTGCCAAACGAGGATTGCTTTGACCGTGACAATCTGAATCGGTTAACATATTCGTATTTCAGAAAAGAGCCATGGATCGAGAACACCGGAATGGGGTATATGACTAATGAGTATGAATCAAGGTCGACGTTTACAAGTTTTTCTCATACAATGTCGGACATTATAAACTCATTGTCTGTAAACGGAATGAAAACAGTCAAACTAAATGAATACGGATATGATATTGGACTGACTGATGTATATGATGATAAAGGCTTCCCTCTATCCTTTATTCTGATTGCGGAGAAGTGCTAACAGCAAAGGAGGAGCTTATGAACGCAACCCCGCGTGGAATGCGCAAGCACATAGCCATATTCGGTGAAACAAACTCGGGCAAGTCGGCGCTGTTTAACGCGATACTGGGCGCGGATGCGGCGATAGTGTCGGAGGTTTCGGGCACGACGACAGACCCGGTTGTGAAGCTGATGGAGATGCTGCCGTACGGCCCGGTCGCGCTGATAGACACGGGCGGCCTTGGCGACGTTACGCAGCTTGGAGAACAGCGGGTAAGGCGCACCCGCGAGATATTGGAGAGCGTAGACTTTGCGCTGTACACAATCGACGCCGCGAGTTTTGACGAGTCGATTTATGAAGAGATGCGCGCGGCCTTTGAAGAACGGCGGGCCCCGCACATGGTCGTGCTGACGAAGAAGGAGACGCAGCAGCTTGATCGTCTGGCGAATCTTACCAAGAAGTATAGGAACACGTGTGTCGTGTCGGTGAAGGACACGCTTTCCATAGATGAGCTAAAGCAGCGCATTTGTGAGGCGCTGGAAAAGCTGGACGCCGACCCTGGCGCGGATAAGTTCGGCATCGCTCCTGCGGGCGGCGTGGCCGTGATGGTTGCGCCCATTGATTCCGCGGCTCCGGCGGGGAGGCTGATCCTCCCGCAGAATCAGTTTATACGGAGCTGCTTGGATAACGGTGTACGCGTAAATTGTACGACTCCCGAATATTTGGCGGCCGTACTGAATGAGTCGTCAAGGGTGGATATCGTGGTCACGGATTCGCAGGCTTTCAGGGAAGTGGCCGAGATCGTGCCGCGCGACATGCCGATGACTTCGTTCAGCATACTGGGCGCAAGCCAGAAGGGCGACCTGGACACATTTGTCCGGGGTATACAGGCGGTCGCCGCGCTGCAAGACGGAGGACGCGTCCTCATAGCCGAAGCATGTACACATAATACTTCCCACGAGGATATCGCCAGGGTAAAAATTCCGGCGTTGCTGCGCAAGCTGACCGGCAAGCCGCTGGAATTCGATTATTATGCCGGGCGGGACTTCCCCGGTAATCTTGGAAGTTATTCGCTGGCCGTACACTGCGGAAGCTGTAACCTGACCCGCCGCGAAACGCTGTCCCGTATGAGACGAGTCGCCGAAGCCGGAGTACCGATCACAAATTTCGGCGTGCTGCTTGCCCATGGCGCAGGTATTCTGGAGCGTGCCGTCGAGCCGTTTACCAAATGAAATAAAGGTGGGTGCAAATGATAACAAGAACCAACGCAAATAATCATGTCATCAAGTTTCTTGAAGCCGACAAGCATACTAACTTGAACATACTTGGCTATCTCGATTATGACAGGCGCGCGGACATATACCTATACGGCGGAGATATGGAAAAAGGCGTAATCATAGGCAGCGCCGAGCAGGATTTCTTCTTTGTAGCTACTGAGAATCAATATTTCATAGATGAATTTTGGAAATCCTTGCCGAGTGGGTTCAAGATTTTTTCAGCCGTTCCCGCGCAAACGGCGTTAATTTTTGAACAAAGCTATGGCTTTGCGTGGTGCAATCCCTGTAAAGCGTATGTTTTTACGGGGAAGTCCGAGCCCTTTGAAAATTCTGAGTATAAACACGAAGCGCTTACCGCTGACGATATCGAGGAAGTATATTATTATTACACATTTAAGGAAGAGGTGCCCATTGATCCCATACGCGAAAATATTCTGACGAAGGACAGCTCATGTATCCGCGTAAACGGCGAGCTTGCCGCGTGGTGTATGGTTCACGCGGAAGACGGCTCCATGGGGCCGATATACACAAAGGAGGAATATCGCAGGCTTGGTCTTGCCAAGATAATAACGTCAAGGCTGATCGGGAAACTGCTTGCGAAGAACATTGTACCCTATGTACAAATTATAAGCGATAATGCCGCGTCCCTCAGCATGATTAAGGACTTTGAGATGATGGAGTATAGCCATGACTGCGTCTGGTTCGGCATTGACAAGCAGCCTTAATTATGAAGGAGCAAGCCATGTTTTGCATACACTGCGGTAAATCAATCAAAACGGAGGACGCTTTTTGCAGAAGCTGCGGTAAACCGGTGAAGAAGACGCCGAAAAATATGTTTGTACCGGTTTTAATTGGAGTGGCTCTGGTGATTATCCTTGGAGTCGGCGGATTTTTTGCATGGCGGCTGATTATGCCTGAAACAGAGCCCAGCCAGAGGGATTATGCGGAGGCGGATGAAGCTACGCCTGCGTTGGATATTGCAGGCGCGCATCCAATTGATGATGATGGGAATTATGAAGAAGCTGAGTCTCAAGACTCGGAGTCCGTTGACGTCCAGGCTGATCCGGTCTATGCTCGAATGGTGACGGAGGACTTTTTGAGCGGTTACATAAGCCTGTTTATACAAAGCCCGACCGAATACCTGTTTGGCGATAATATTTGGCAGGTCAGCCACCGTATTACGCAAATACCGGCGTCTCCTGAGCTTCTTGCCGCGCCTTACCTGCGGTCTTTCCGGGGGCAGGGAGATTCGCCGGCGTTGATAGGGAGCTTGCTGCTGGCCGGATATTATTTTCTGCACGATTTGAACGGCGACGGTATCCCGGAAATCTTTATCGGATTTTTCCCGATGTTCGCAAACGGGCCGAACAACCCCTTCGAGGTGTTTGTATATGATAACGGGAGGTTCCATAGCGCGGGAGTGCTGATTTCGCCAACTTTTTATACCGACGGCGACGGAAGGACGGTCGTTATGGAAGGCGGCTCGATGCCGGGATGGGATGCAAGCTTTTCCTATTTTGATTTAGATGGCTCCGCGATGAACCTCGAGATCATAAGATCATGGGACTTTATACCGGAAGACTGGTATGAAATATTTGACTGGCAAAACCCCTCAATCCCGGGTATTCCGGGCAGCTATCTTTCACTAATTCCACGCGAAGTTGATATGGAAGAACAGATAACGGAATCCTTGACCCGGAGATTCAGGGACGCCCCTCCGCGCGGCCCGGTTTTTGATTACATGCTGGCGACCGAAGGTTTCATACTGCCATTCAGCGGGGAGCGTCTTTTAACCGAATCGGATATTTGGGGGCTGAGCGTCGAGGAACTGAGCCTTGCCAGGAACGAAATATACGCGCGGCGCGGACGCAGGTTCGCTAATGCCGAACTGCAAGCCCACTTTGAATCGATGACCTGGTATGTACCAACCCTTCCGCTGGGAACTGATCCGGCGCTAACCCATATTGAACGACAAAACGTCGAGCTCATACAGGATTTTGAGAGGAGATAATGTTGTATGAAGTACAACATACGCGAGTGTTCGCACAGTGAGCTGACCGCCATCATAACTGAGAATTTTCGCGCGCCTGACCCTGATCTGTTCGAGCTTGCGCGTGCGGAGTCTCTGCGCAACTATCAGGGACGTATATTTATACGCGGACTTGTGGAAGTGAGCAACTACTGCAAGAGAGACTGCCTGTACTGCGGTATACGGCGCGGCAACAAGGAACTGCGGAGGTATAGGCTGGCGCCCGAGGTGATTCTTGACTGCATCGAAAACGGCTACGGCTTGGGGCTGCGCTCGTTCGTGATGCAGGGCGGTGAAGACCCGGGATTGACGGACGAGGTTATGACTGAGATTATAAGAGAGTTCCGCCGGCGATTCTCCGACGCCTCGTTAACGTTGTCGCTTGGCGAGAAGAGCACAGAAGTGTACCGGGCTTTCTTTGAGGCCGGAGCGGACAGATACCTGCTTAGGCATGAGACGGCGTCAAAGGCGCATTATGACCGCCTCCACCCGCCGGAGATGGACTTCGACGCGCGGGTACGCTGCCTGTATGCGCTCAAGAAAGTGGGATTTCAGACCGGAGCGGGCTTCATGGTGGGTTCGCCGTTTCAGACGGTGGAGGATTTGGCGCGCGACCTGCTATTCCTGAAGGAATTAGAGCCGCACATGGTTGGGCTTGGGCCGTTTATAGCGCAGGAAGACACGCCGTTTGCGCAGTATCCGTCGGGAGGGGCGGCCGAGTCTCTGGTAATGCTTGCGCTTACGAAGCTGATGCTTCCCAAGGCGATGCTGCCGGCCACAACCGCGCTGGTGACAATTTTGAAGGGAGACCGCAAGCCTATATTCGACGCCGGAGCGAATGTGGTCATGCCAAATATATCGCCGCTGGATACGCGCAAGCTCTACACGCTTTACAACGGCAAGGTATCCACGGGGGCCGAGTCGACCGAAGGGCTCGCCAATCTTGTGGTACAAATAAAGACCGCGGGGTATACACCGGAATTTTCGCGGGGCGATCACGTGGAATATGCTCATTAATACTTAGGAAGATGCCGATATACATACTGATGAGAGGAGTTGACAACATGGACATTCCAAAGCTTTCCATGCAAATGGCTCAGGCTGATCTCATGCAGCAACTGAGTGTCGGCATGATGAAGCGAGCCATCGAAATGACCGAACTCAACGGCGAAATGCTTGCCGACATGATGGACGGCATACCCGACGGCAGCACATTCAGCGCAAGGGTGTAGCGTCCACGCCGCCCCTGCCGTATGGTTGGGGCGGTTGGCGGCGGCGTACATCTAAGAGCCTGTTTAGTATCTCGTTGGTGACTGATTTGAGAGGCAATTTATCGCAGATCGAGGCGGTGACGACGACGCGTACCCGTAGGGTACGCTAGGATGCTGTGTGCCGGTGGCACACGTTTA
>WRAW01000057.1 GCA_009780015.1 Defluviitaleaceae bacterium
ATCACAGCGGCGTTATCGTAATCTCCGGGCTTGATCCGGGGTACTTTGTCGTTGAGGAGACAGTACCGCCTAGCAACTTCACTCTATCAGCAAACAACCGCCAGCACGCTTTCTTGCGGCCTGACGGTACGAGCATTGTCGAAGTGACTTTCTCCAACTTGCCTTACAGCAGCATGATTATAACCTTGCGTTGTAGCGTAACCGGCGCGCCTATTCCTAACGGCGAGTTTAAAGTAACAAACTCCGGCGGTGCTGTAGTAGGCACGGACAACGGACATTTTTGGACTAACCTTCAAGGCGAAATCCTTATCCCGAATGTTGTGCCCGACAGTTATGTCGTGACCCAAGTAACCGTGCCACCGCAGTATGTCATTCAACTTGTACAGTCTACCCAAACAATAAGGGTAGACCCCACAGGCCGGATTTATAGGGTGGACTTCTTCTCTGACCCGCTCTCAAACTTGCTCATAACCTTGCGCTGTGAGGTTACAGGCCAGCCGGTTCAAGGCGGCGAGTTTAGGATAACCAACAGCGCCGGTAATGTTGTCGGCAGCACCAACGGCATCTTCTTCACAGACCTACAGGGTGAGATATTGATACCCGGTCTTGGTGTTGACAGCTACGTCGTAACCCAGCTAAACGCTCCCGATGGGTTTAGGCTTGGAACAAGGCGGGGCAACAAACAGCCAAACGATTTTTATACAACGCCCCGCAGAGACTTACGCCTTAAACTTCACCAATGAGCCGTATTCCGGGCTGATTATTCAGAACCTGGACGGATATAATGGCGACCCTCTCCCCGGTGTCCGATTCCGTATTGACCGCATAAACGGCACGGGTAATGTTCTGATTGGTGAACATGTAACCGACGCAAACGGCAGAATTGAATTAACCGGGCTTCTTGGTTCATTCAACATCACTCAACTGGACGTGCCTAATGGATGGGAGTTTGACGCACAACCTATAAGAATCGCTCACGTAAATGCCGGTGCGCCGACACTCGTAACCTTTCACAGTCCACGCATGGGCAGCCTTGAAATTACTTTGGCAGATGAGGACGGCAATCCTCTATCTGGTGGGCGCTTCGAGGTTCGCCGTCAAAACGGTCGGCTAGTGGGCGAGTTTGTAACCCCTGTTTCCGGCATGGTGTCAATACCCAACTTGGGCAGCGGATGGTTTACGGTTGAACAATTAGCCTCACCCCAAGGCTTCGTTATGACCGATACAGGGCGAAGTGTTGAAGTTTCAACAAATACCGTAGCCAGAGCCAACTTCGTAAATATCCAGCGCCCAAGTCTCGTCATTGAGAAAGTTGACACTGATGGCGTTCCATTGCAAGGCGCGGAGTTTGAGGTTAGGACGCTATCCGGCGAACTTATCCACCGTGGTACTACGAACAACGGCGGCGCTATCACAATCCCGCAGCTAGACCCCGGTGCGTACACCATCACTGAATCAAGAGCGCCGGATGGCTTCGTTATAACAGAACCATCCCGCGCTATCCAGATAGTTGCCGGACAGACGCTTACCGAGCGTTTCGTCAATTACCGCGCTCCGGCGCTTGTGATTGAGAAAGTCGATCAAGACGGGAATCCGCTGCAAGGTGCGGAGTTCGAGGTTCGTCGGATTAACGGAGAGTTGGTACATCGTGTCGTCACCAACACAGGTGGTATGGCTATCATTGATGTGCTTGCCCCCGGTGCTTACGAAATTACCGAAACTCGCGCGCCGGAAGGATTCGCTATTGTCGAACCATCCCGCGCTATTCAGGTTGTGGCTGGACAAACATTAACCGAGAGATTTGTCAATCCACGGCTGGCTACGTTTGTAATACAGAAGCTGGACGGCGACACCAACGAACCGCTGGAAGGTGTGCTGTTTGAAATCACCACCCTTGCCGGTGAGCGCGTTCGTAACCCTGTCAACGGCTCGTTCGAGTTCGTGACAGACAACGCCGGTATGATTCGGCTTCCTAATCTGGAGGCCGGAAGTTATGTCGCTGTTGAGACTAGGCCGCTTCCGGGGTATATGGCTGCGGAGCCGGTGCCGTTTGTTGTTTCGCATGACCGTGAGTATATCATCACTATACGCAACTTCCGATACCCGGATTACACCATCCGCAAGATAGACGGCAACACCCAAGAACCTCTCGCCGGTGTGCAGTTTGAGATAGCAATGTATTTCGCCAGCGGTAGAATAGGCGAACGTCTGCGCAACCCTCAAGACGGTTCATTCGTCTGGACTACCGACCGCGCGGGGCTTATCCGTATTCCTAACTTGGAACACGGCACGTATATCGCAACCGAGACGCGCCCACTACCCGGCTATCAGCTTGCTGACCCGGTAGTGTTCGTCGTGGACGACCACCAGCCGACTACTATCACGATAAGGAATTATCGCTACTCGGAATGGAACGTGTTGAAGATTGACGGTGATACTAGCCAACCGCTGGCCGGTGTAGTGTTCGAGATTGCTCACCACTTCGGCACCGGCACTACAGGAGAGCGCATCCGCAATCCTCATAACGGCTCATTCGAGTTTGTGTCCGACAATGCCGGTATTGTACGCTTCGGGCCGCTTGAACCCGGAAGTTTTGTAATCACGGAAACTCGACCATTGCCGGGATATCGCGCCGCCGAGCCTGTGATTATCAACGTGACAGGACGTGAGGTTGACACAAGAATTACCATCCGTAACTATCGGGATGCAGAGTTGACTATCAGGAAAATCAACTCCATTACCCGCGCACCGCTGGCCGGTGTCGTGTTCGAGATATCGCGCCCTGACAGTACACGGCTTATCAATCCACGTACAGGCTTCTATGACTTTGTAACAGACAGAAACGGTCTTATCTTCTTGCCTGTTATTGAGGACGGTAGATACTACTTGCGGGAAACAAGGCCATTACCGGGCTTTGTTGTGGAGCAGGAAGTAATACCGTTCAACATCGACGCTTCCGCAAGGCAGCGTGAGCATGTGCTGGTTGTGGAGAATACCCCGGCGGCTGGGCTTCTGATTGTCAAGATAGATGCTCAAACTCGTATGCCGTTGGCTGGCGTGGAGTTTGAAATCAGACATGCAGACGGTAGAATCGTGAGCGGTATGCCGCTGGACGCTAATCAACCAGGCACTCCGGTAAACAGCCTACAAATGACGGCTAACGGCAACTTCATCACCGATAGTGCCGGCAGAATCAATCTGAATCACCTTGCGCCCGGTGTATACCACGTTAGGGAGACACGCGCGCTGGACGGATATCAGCTTGATGATACGCTACATGTGGTGACGATTACGGCAGGCCAACAGACCGTACTCGAAGTTGAGAACGCGCCGCTTGCCGGGTTTAGGCTACTCAAGATTGATGCTATCACAAGAGAGCCGATATTTGGCGTAGAATTTATGGTTTTCGACGCGAACAACCATGTCGTAGGCGTATTCTACACCGATGATCGCGGCCTGATTGACTTCTCGGCTATCCTTGCACCCGGACGCTACACGATAAGGGAAACAAGACCGGCACCGGGTTATTCCCGCGACGATGTGCCAAGGACAGTAGATTTTATCGCGGGGCGCGTGGTGGAAATTGTGTGGGAGAACATCCCCATCGCCGGACAAATACAGATACAGAAAGTATCCGGCGACGACAACCAGCACAACGGCTTACCGGCAGGCACACCTCTCGCCGGAGCGGTCTTTGAAATCTTTGAAGCACGTACCGGCAATCTTGTTGACAGAATCGCGTCTAACGACAGGGGTATGGCGGTATCTCGCCCACTACCCATTGGCCGTTATATCGCAAGGGAAGTAGCCGCTCCAGCGTTCTACATGCTCAACCCGCAGGAGATTCCCTTCGAGATTGAGTTTGAAGGGCAGATTGTGCGAACTACGTTCCCGAACTTTTCGGCAAACATGGGCGTAACCATTCGCAAGACCGGCCCACAGGAAGTAATGCAGGGACATAACATCATGTATGAAATTCCGGTACTGCGCAATGATTCCACCGTACCACTTGCCGATTTCTTTTGGCGCGATATTCTTCCAACCAACGCCGCCAGAGTAGATAGGCTGGTAACAGGCACATTTAACCATGCCTTGCGGTACAGGATTATTGCAACCACCAACAGGGGCAACGAACTTGTTGTGGCCGATAACTTATCCACCACCAGCAACAACGTAGTAGAACTGCGCCCGGTACACCTTGGACTTGCCGCCGACGAATACCTCACGGACTTCACGGTACACTTCGGGCAAGTCCCGGCAGGGTTTACAGCAATTGAGCGTCCACGAATCTACATGGACGTGCTTTCCTCGAATCAAGCCATACTCCCCGGCGGCATGATGTTTGCGAACCGTGTTGATGTCGGAGGCCGCGTAATCGGCTCTACAGAATGGGTCATAGGCAACGCCACGATTGCCAGCACCGTATTTTCATCGGTTCAAAGGCTACCGCAGAGCGGTTGGTAACAAAAACTAGGCAAAATTAGACAACAACAACATTTACAATCTCAAGCGTTCCGCGGCAAATTTTCGCGGAACGCTTGATGGAAATTCTTTGCTAGAGATTTTCAGCTTTGCTTCAACGCATTGACAAACTGTGATATAATGGATCGGAACTACGCAAATTTTACAAGGGGGAACAAACTGTGTCCGACAAGCCAAAAACACTAGAGGAGTTCGTCAACCCGGAAGAAAGAGCACGAAAAGTGAACTGGGCGGCTTTTGTGGAAGCCGACGTCGCAAACTTCTTTAACGAACATGGCCTTGAAAAAATGTCTATCGAGGACGGCAACGGAAACAAGGCCAAGCTATCCAGACAGAAAGACGATGGCATCAAGGTTGAGTATTCGTCAACGACAATTCTGTAATGTCGCTATGAATCCGGCACCGCGTATATCTTTGGCGCGGCGCCGGTATGCTATTTCCGAAAGAGGTGCGTATCTGTGCCGAAACTACAACGCTACATAATTACGGCTGTCATTTGGTTTTTGACTTTAGCCGGTTTTATGACGTTCTTGACCGTAGCTATGTACAATCTAAATTTCGGACG
Organism: Defluviitaleaceae bacterium; assembly: GCA_009780015.1. GTDB lineage: Bacteria > Bacillota > Clostridia > Lachnospirales > WRAA01 > WRAA01. The sequence goes on from WRAW01000057.1 coordinate 5,048, forward strand.
AGTAAGTGCGCGCAGGACACCTATAGCATATGAGCATAGGCAGACAAGCTTCTACTCCGGCCAAAATAGGCTGACCGCATACATTTTCGGCGAAGATAACGACCAAGGTGTGATAGTAATATCTCACGGTCTTGGCGGCGGCGGTCTAAGCTATTTGAGAGAGATTATGTACTTCGTGGACAACGGCTGGCGAGTTTTCACCTTCGACAAAACCGGAAGCCACAGCAGTGAGGGGCGCGGTACACGAGGTCTACCTCAATCCGCTATCGACCTTGATGCCGCGCTTAGTTACATGACCCGCCAAGGCTGGGATATCCCAATAATGCTGTTCGGCCATAGTTGGGGCGGGTTCGCGGTAACGGCTGTGCTGAACTTTGACCACGACATTAACGCCGTGGTGAGCATCGCCGGATTCGCCGAACCTTTGATGATGCTGCAAGAAGGAGCAAGGCTTATGATCGGGCCTGCCGGAGTTCTTGCAACTCCGATTCTTTGGGCGTATCAAAGGACTCTTTTCGGAAACTATGCAGACATATCCGCAATTGACGGAATAAACAGCGCCGGTATTCCCGTGAAGATTATTCACGGCAGATCGGATTATGTTGTGTCGTATGATGGAGCCGGGATAATCGCACACAGAGAGCGTATAATCAATCCACATGTGCTGTTCGTATCAAGATACTATCCCAACCGCAGCGGTCATAATGACATTACTCTTGATACCTTGCTTATGCGTGATATACATGAGTTCTTTCTGAAACATTCCGCAGGGGAGAGCGAGTGATAACAACAACACACAACAATTTGGAGGAAACGCTATGTGGGAAAAGACCGAACTTGACCGACTGTGCGATACTATCTATCTCCGCAAGTCGGTACGTAAGTATGAACAAGCACCCTTGGATCAAGCCATGTTGGACAGCGTTATAAACAAGACGCGGGAATTGACGGCTCTTTCGACTGACACCGTGGCGTTTCGCATCCTGACAAAGCAACAAGTGAAGGGCATGAACCCCGTCAAAGCGCCTCACTACTTGGCGGTTTACGCCAAAGAAGATACCACGGCTCGTATAAACGCCGGTTTTGTCTTGCAGCAGATTGATCTTTGGCTGTCCGCCCAAAGGCTCGGCACTTGCTGGCTGGGAATGCCAAACGCGGCGAAGGATGTACGAACGGCGGATGGTCTGCCGTTTGTCATAATGCTTTCATTCGGGCATCCGGCCGAAGAAGTTCACCGCAAGGACGTGTCAGAGTTCAAACGTAAGGCACTGCCGGAAATTACGAATGTGAGCGGGATTGAGCAATTGCTTGAGCCGGTTCGGCTTGCACCCTCCGCGGTGAACCGCCAGCCGTGGTACTTGATCGGAAGCACTCAGGCGCTGCGTGTCTGCCGCAAGAGCAGCGGCTTTGTCATGGGCGCTGTGATGGGCGATATGCCCAAGATCGACATCGGCATAGCGCTCTGTCATCTGTGGCTTTCGGCGCAGAAGAACGACAGCTTTGCGAGTTTTGAGCGCGAAAATAGCCCAAAGGATATTCCAAGCGGATACACTTATGATTGGACAATGAATCTCAAAACGTAAACAACGACACCGACATTCATGATTGCCGCCAACGGTATAAGCACCTTGAATTTGAGGTGCTTTGTTTTGTGACGAAATACACTCATGCCTAACAGCGAACCAACCCCGCCCATCAAGAACGCGTAGGCTATCAACATAGCCTCGCTTATGCGCCACTCGTTGTTTTTCGCTCTGCGTTTGTCCATGCCGTAGAGCAGGAAGGTTACAACATTCCATACAACCAAAGATATAGCTATGTAGTTAAAATACTCCATCTTGCGCTATGTCCTTTCCGGTAATCTCTCTGGTGTTGCTAATCCCATACCCGCAGCAACTTCTCCGTTTCACAATATCCCGCAAGCATGGCTCATCAGACCTCGGGCGAAATCTGCCTTATCGGGACTTGCGTACATGTTCCCGACAGCTCCTTTGTTGATCTCTATCTCGTCAGCCGCTTCATGGGCTTCCTGTTCACTAAGACAATTCCGCTCCGCAAGTTCGCAAAAGACCTCGTTGCAGATATCCAGCATCTCCGCCGTATTTAGTTATTGTGTTCGCTCTCAAAAGTTCAAACGCGCTGCGCAAAATCAGCCTTGGCCCAACCCGCAAGGCGTTGTAGAACATCTGCGCGGCTGTAGGGCCTACCACGCGGGCTACGTCGGATGGGGCTGCTTTCTTTGACTTCTTATGTACGCATAGCTTTAGCTTGCTGTAGTCTGTTGGTTGCTGCTCTTTCTTTCGGCGCGCCCACTGCTTTTCTCCTATCCGTATAAATGCTGATTAGTCTTGTATTTACGTGATATAGTTTTTTGACATAATTTTATCAATTTGTACTGTCCTCCGGCACATTTTCAAAAGAATGTTTACAATGGAGAAAGGAAGGTGGTGCTTTGGCAAAAGCCAAAAAGCAACAGCAAGATTATGGCGCGGAACTTCAGAAGTCATTTGACCAATGGGATCACTTGAATGTTCACGGCGGTAGCGACCCCGGCTGGTCTGACGGCGTAAACATGAACCTTGTACGCAACCATATATCGAACTGGAAACGCAAAAACAAGGAAGAAATGTCACTGCTGCCGTACCCGGAAATCTTTTATCGCGAAACGCCCCCGGAGGTAGACCGCGACTATATGGCCAGAGTCGATGAGATACGCGAGAACGCGAAACTGTCACTCGCGGCGTACAAGACCGCCCCGGACTACCAATATCTGTGCCGCCGAGTAACGCGCTTGACCGAGCGGCAGAAAAAAGATACGTCTATCGTCAACGTGATCGGATATGCCACCGGACTTGAAAATGCCATAGAGCGAGACGATTTAGTCCACATGCGGCGGCACGAACGGGCAAGCCGCTACTTGGATAGCTTTGTAAGCTGTGCCGAGCGTGTACGCAAGCTTGAATTCCCCGAAAACGAGCAGACAAACATGTTTGCCGATTACAGCGACGACGTTACCGACGATGACGAAGATGCGCATGAATATGATGATATTGACGACGAAATCGAAGGCGCTCAAAATTTTGAACATGAGGACGAAGATGAAGCTGCGTATAACAAAGAACACAACCCGATTAGCCGTGAGGCTGCGCCTATAGAAAATCAAGACCTCGATAAAGCCACTGAGACATCTCCGCAGACTGCAAGCAGCGGAAATAGCCATCCAACGCCCACAATCGACCATTCGGCAATCATAGCCTTCTATGCCCGAAACGCGGAAGTCAGTGCCCCCCGCGCTATCGGCGCAAGTGTCCTAATGACGCCCGTGTTCGATGACGGAAATTTCAATCGTACAGGAAAGAAGATTCGTGTAACGGTTGAGGAACCTATCGGCAAATATCAATTGTTCAGACGCGAAGAAAACGGCAGCAAAGCCCTGTACTTCTTAACGGCAAGCGGCAGAATAGACCGCACCGCTGAATACTTCCGCGACGAGTGGAACGAACAGAATCGCAAATGGGTAAATACCCGCCCCACCGAAGCTGAGCTTGACGAAGTTATCCCGCAAATAGCCGAGCGTTTCGAGAGCGACATGGCAGTTCCCACAAGATGGGCAAAGTATCAACACGCAGCGGTACTCAACCGCTTGGACGAGTGCGAAGCGCATAACGCGCCTGTCAGAGAACTCCGTAACGCGGAGGAACAACGCCGCCAAGAAGAAGCCGAACTTGAACGGAAAGCAGAACAACGCCGCAAGCAAGATGAATTTGCCACCCGTGTTGACGAGATCGCAAAAGCAATTGAAAAAGGCGAAACCATAGGGGCCGCTTACGACGAAGATAAATTTGATGGCAAAAACCCCGTTCTTGACCTATTTAAGCTGTATAACATTTCGCTGCCGCTAAGAACCCAAGGTTGGGTTAATACCAGACTTGCGGAGATCACATCGAGTGGATATCGCTACTTTTCCGGCAAGAGAAATGGGAACTCGACCACTTTCGGCGAACATCTTAACAAGTTACGAGACGCGATAAGATTAGAACCTATTGAATTGAGACGACAACACCGCGTTGGCGACACGGAGGTGACGAACACGATGGAAAAACAAAACTATCAAAGGTTTTCAGAATTGTTTCCTAAAGTAACCAGTAGCGAGTACAGCTATCTAAGACTTGAAGCCGGAGACGGAATGATGCCGCTTTCTGTCGAGTGGACAGGCCAAAACCGCATATCTGTCATGCACACCTACAAAATGAACGGCGATCTCATGTACGACCCGATGATGTCATTTGAGATCGACAGCAACGCAAAGACCTTGCGCGCCGTTGAGTTTGAACAGTCCTTACCGCCGCTCTACCAAAGGATTGACGATCACGGTATCGGATACAGTGTTGATAGTAGCGGTAACGAGCGCACTGTCAAAGGTCTACAACACGAAATCAATGACTTTGCTTCGCAGTGGCTTGATAACATCGGCCACCAAGATTATGTGCCTGTTCGCGGCACAGTGGAGATAGACGGCGAGGACATAAGGATAACTTTTGACAAGAGCGGCAATACAATCTTGCCGAAGCCGGAGAAGCAGTATGATATCAACTACGGACACCTTGGCAACGGCCTCACGGTCTGGAACCGCTTGGAGGAAAAAGACGGTGATTATGTCAAAGTGGCTCACATAGGCCCAGATCGCGTGGTAAAGTTTTACGACAACGACATGCCCGACGACCTGAAAATCAAGATAAACATAGTAGCGCTCACTTCTGACGCAAGGGTTTCGACTTCGCAGCCGCAACATCATGTTTTTGACACGCCGCCCCATGAGTATCCACTGATATACAACGAAATACCCGGAATAGCCGTAGAAGTTTTTAATAAGGACGCGGAACTTGTAGCAAATGTGCATGGCAACGGCAGAGTTGAGTATATTCAAAATATCCCGCCCGCGGCTCAGGAAGAACTGGCAGCATTCGCTGAAAACATGGCAAACGAACGTGAAGCGCATTTTTTGAACTTTGACGGCGACGCATACGCCATATACTTGTTTGAGCCGAAAAAGGATGATTCCCGCGCCATAAAGGACAATTACCGCTTGGCATGGTTCGGCGCGATGGACGAGGGCGAAACCCTCGATACTGTCCGGGAGCGGTTCGCCGGTGAGGATAGCCCGTTCTATGACTTTCATGGCCGTGAGAATGGCGTAAGATTCGGCAACTGTGACATGATCGTTACAAAGCAAAACGGCGAAATTACACCTTGGTTTGTGAATGAGCTGTCGTATTACAGACAGGCCGATTTTTATAAATCAATGAACTCGCCGGATAATGACAAGATACATGACAATCAAGCGCATGATAACAGTCCCATGCCTGACCCAACAATTGGACTACCCGAAATGAACAGCTATGGTTACACATGTGAAGGTATGCTTCCGCTTACCGAAGATTTTACGCTTGAATTTTTCGACGGCGATTACTGCGTATATCTGCTGTACCAAGACGGTACGGAGGCGCTGGCTGAAAACCGTGATGAAATACCCAAACATTCCGACCGAGGCGGGATATTCGGCATTGAGGGAGCTGATTGGGAATCGTCGCGGGAGTTCGCCGCCATAAAAGCCGCCAGCAAGCATAGCGAGGGGAGTATGGAAGCAGACTTGCTATACGGAAGCGGAAACAGATTCGGAATTTATCAGATTCGTGATGACTTGAACACCGAAACCAAGCGAAATGTTCGCTTTACCCCGCTTAATGAACTTGCGGCAGTGGGACTGGATGTTGAGAGGTCAAACTACAAACTTGTTTACACCGCGCCATTTTCAGAGCGGGTAGAATTTCTCACAGACCGCTATCCTGTCCTAAACCGCGTATTCGTCGAGTTTAACACGGAGCGCCCTGACGATTATACAGGGCGCTCCGTTTCCGTAAGCGACGTTATAGTGTTGAAGTATAACGACGGCATGTCGTCACATTTTGTAGATAGCACGGGTTTTGTAGAAATCGACGGTTTTCTTGGCGAGGAAAAGGCAATACTGCCCGCACAGACCGCCAAAATCGCCCCAGCTTCCGCTATTGGAAGGAATATACCGGAGGCTGACACAGCTAACATCGTCGATGTTCTTAACGTACAGACTAGCCAAGCAAAAACCGAACAGCCAGCCTATTCCCGACTCGGGAATAGCTTTGACGCGAAACCCGGAAAAATGCCACAAACCCAAAAAGCTGCTGCGGAACCTAAAACTGCCGCCAAGAAACCAACACTAATGGAACGCCTTGAAGTCGGCAAGCAGAAGGCAGCACAAGGAGAGAATGCAGGACTGCCCAAGATTAGGGATTCGGTAAAAGAATGAGCGTAACTTCGTAAACGCTATAACCAAACGAAAAAATACAGCGGAGGTGATATAATGCCAAGCAAACTGAAATATTTCTCAACCCTGACAGACCAGACCGCGGCGGACGTTTCGGCAAATCGCGGCAGTTGGACAGGCTTTCTGGGCACGGCGGCGAAGCTGTACAAGTACACATTCCCGGAACAGCTTCTGATACACGCCCAGCGCCAGGACGCGATAGCCTGCGCGCCCCTTGAGATGTGGAACGAAAAGTTCAACCGCTGGGTTTCTCGCGGCTCTAAAGGCATCGGGCTTATCGACGAGACAGGCAGTTACGCGAAGGTCAGATATGTGTTTGACGTAGCAGACACCGTGACTTCCTCTTACTATCCATCGCGCCCGGTCTATCTGTGGGAGATGCGGCAGGAACATAAAACCCCTGTGCTGGACGCGCTTGCCAAAATCTATGAAGATGTGGACGAAGATTCGCTCATGGACTCCTTCCGCAGCATTGCAAAGCAGATGGCGCAGGAGTATTATAGTGATAACGCCCGCGAGATTCGCTTCAACGCGGAGAACAGCTTCCTAGAGGAATTTGACGAACTGAACTTGAGCGCGGCGTTCGAGGAAGCTTTGTCCACCAGCATAGCGTACACCATCGCCGCCCGGTGCGGCCTTGACCCAAGCGATTACTTTGAGGATGATGATTTTAACTTCATCCATCAATTTAACACTCAAGACATGGTGTTCGCTCTTGGAACCGCGTCAAGCGAGTTATCGCAGCAAGTTTTGCGAGATGTTGAGATCGCCGTCAATAAGTACGAGCGGCAAAAGGCCGCCGAAAAAATTATGGAACACGAAAGGAGCAGCGCAAATGAGCGAGAGAATAACCTACACCCAAGTCGGAGACTACCTTCTGCCGGATTTGATACTGTCCGAGCCGCCGCCGGAAGCGGCGCAGCCGCTGGGCAGGTACGCGAGGATGAGGAAAGCGTTCCTCAAAGACCACCGGACAATAACCTACAACTCAATGCTGCTGAAAGAAACCCTGTTCCCACATCTCCGGGAGACAGAGGAAGCGGCGGTATTGCGGATGGAACAGGTGATGCGGATTCTGACCGAGCGCCGGCAACTGCCCGACAAGGAGACAGACCCGATGGGCTGGGCGGCACAGATGAACATGCTGCGCTCACAAGCGGAGGAAATGGTGCTGAACGAGTTGGTGTACGCCTACTAGACGGTGCGGATACGGAAAGTTTCGAGCCATCATCGCAGTTATCTTCGCAGCCAAGCGAAGAAATACCCGAAACGCCCTCTGTGTCGGAAGCTGAGACTTCCGAAGCGGAGGGTGTTTCGATTCCCGGCGAAACCAATTCCCAACTTGGGACAAGGCCGGATGTGCAGGCTTCGGATTCCGTGCCTATCCAAGCCCATACGCAGAACCAATCTCAGAATCAATCTCAGTTACCTACTCTTGGGCAAATACCACTTCCTGATGCATCTGCCGGTCTTAGCGCGGTTTTGTCAACCTCGTCCGTAACGATTGACGAGGTTGACGCAATTTTGCGTGACGGAAGTAACGACAATAGTTCCACCCTACGGATGACGGCGCACTTCGCTAAAGGATTATCCCATGAGGACAATATAGCGTTTCTGTGCCGCGAGTATCTTGCCGGGCGGCATGGCCGTTACGAAAAACTGGGCGGTAAAGGCTATCAGTTTGGCGCGGAACAGACCTCTTTGTGGTTTGACGAATCCGGACTTACTATCGGGCGCGGCAAATCCGCTCTTTACGCGAAAGACTTTGCCGTAATCTCATGGGAGCAGGCCGCCGAGCGTGTCGGGCAGCTTTACAGCACCGGCCATTACGTTAACCATGATATACTGGACGAAGCCTTGTATAACGAGAGCAGGGAACGCGCTGATGATGTCATTGAAATTTACAGAGACATATCGCGCGGACTCTCAGATATCCGAGACGACCTGCGCAAAGCTATGGACAAAGACCAACGAGAGGCTACAAAGAACGACTGGAAGGATCGCCGTTACTTCATCCGTGGGTTGTCGGAACTTAACGACAGGGTTGATGAAGCTATAAACGGCGAAAACAAGGCCACGCCGGAAGAAATCATGGCGCTGTACAACGAAACAATCAGCTTATCAGAGGAAATTCCGCCGGAATGGGACTACGGGGCGGCTCACAATGAAACAAGGGAACGTGTTACGCAACTGCTGCGCGATAAGGGTGAGATTACCGACGTTGAGACAAGCAGAGGCGTGGGTTATAGCGAAATAAGCGAGTTTGGCTTGATACTACGTAGGCTTAGAGAGGATATAGGGGCGCTTGCGAACGAACCTAACGCTCCCGTACGCTTTTACAGGAATCCGCGCCATGTGCTGCAAAATCTTGAAAAGGCCGGCTTGCCGACGAACGGCTTCCCTGCCGTCAAAATCAGTTCTCCAAACTTCATGCGATTTATTACCGATGATGAAATCAACAATTACTTCACAAGCAGAGGCGCTCACAGCAAGGGCAAGCTCGGGATAATAGCGCACTTCCTCCAAGACCACACACCCAAGGAGCGCGTCGATTTTTTGAAAGACCATTACGGTAACAGCGGCGGTACGTGGCTCGACGATGGATGGTTCAACAACGAACCCGGCAAGGGCGTTAAATTGCAAAGAGCGGGCTGTGAGGATGTAATCATCAACTGGGACAAAGCATCCAAGCTGGTAGCCGGACTTATAGACAGCGGGCGGTACATGAGCCGCGATGAGTTAGACCGCATCCCCGGCTATGAGAATCTTATACTTGCCCGGAGAATCAGCAGCTTCTATCGCAATCTGCCGGAGGACTACGTATCGCCGTTTGGCAAAGAACTTGATTTTCAGTACCCCAAGGAAGAAGAACGTGCGGCGCTGGCAGAGTTTCTGAGCAACTCCGCTGAGATTGACGCGGTGCTGGATGAAATGCGGTACGCTTTCGAGAACACGCCGGAGGAAGATCGGTATTATGACACGCAGAAGATTGGTTACGAGAGCCTTCTGGCTTACCGTGACGGAACTTACACGCTTTTCCCCGGCATTGAGAAGATACCCGCCCCGGAAACCGTTAATCTGCGATCTGCACAACCTACGGAACCTACCCGACCATCGCAATCGCCAGCGGCGACCACACCGTCTAAACCATCCCCGCAACTGACGATGTTTGAATCTTTGGGTTCGTTTCCGATATTGTCAAGCCCTCAAGAGCAGCAAACGAGAATCGAGCAGGCCAACGAGCCGCAAGCGCGGATAGCACAACAAGAACCGCAAGCGCAAATAGTGCAACAACAAGCACAGCCGACAGCCGTGGAAGCTTCCGCGGCTGTTTCTTCGCCCATAACACAGGACGAGATCGACACGATGCTGCTGCTCGTCAGCGACACCGACAGGCAGCGCTTGGCTGGGCAGCTTGCTCATAGCCCTCGTTCAAGAGAAACGGTTGCCCTTGTGCGCGAGATATACGGCGGTATTGAAGAATCATTGCCTCGTAGCAACAATCCTAATGAATATCTGTATGCTCTTGGGGAAAGTTCGGGCGTAATCTTTTTGCGGGACATGCCTTTGCTTGACCCTAACACAGAGAAAATTTCCAAATCCGAAAGAATAATCGGAGAAACCGTCACCATGCCTTGGACGGCGATTGTAAAGCGTGTAGCCGAACTTGCGGAGATTGGGCGCTTTGCGGCTGCGGTGCAGGAACAGCCCACGATTGAGGCACAGTCTACAATAGAAGGGCAAGTTGCGATTGAAGAACAATCTACAGGACAAGCTGCAATGGAAGTAAAAAACGAGCCTGAACTTGACATACAACAAATGTCCGACAAGAGCAGTCAAATCAAGGCCGTTTCTAAAATGTTCGGCTTGAATGAAAGTTTGCTCAGTGAATTGGTGGAATTACAGGCAAACATGAGAACCATCAACGAGTTTGGCCGCTTTGACAGGCTTATGGATTCTGTTGATGATTCAAAGGCAAGAGCCTATTTTGAGAAGTTAGAAGGCAATGTGATTTCTGATTTCCGGAGAAACATCAGAACTTACGATCTGCTGAAAAACTTTGTTCTCACAGGCGATTTTGGTGTAACAGATGTAAAACCCGAAGCGCCGCAGATTCATGGAGCCGATGTTGAGCCGGTTGAACCTGATTTTGATACCATCGCGCATACTGTTTTAGAGCGCGTCATGCAAGACGCGGAATTTGCCGCCACTCTGAGCGAAGCGCCGGGACGCGGCGCACTTCGCAGGCCGCTGAACACCGCTCTGGAGATAGCTGTTTACGAACACCAAGAGGATGAGCCGCAAATATTTCACGCTTATCACAACGACGATGATTTCAACGATAGGCTGGTTGACTTTGTTTATCGTCAGGCATGGGAAAGCAAAACAGCGCGTGAAGTTGTACAAGAGCCACATAGCACACCGGAAGAACCTCCCGCACCAAGCGTTGATGCCGCCGATACCAACCGCAGCGCCTTACTGAGCGACGGTGTGTATTACCGGGATAAACTGTACCACGTAGACAGCATAGACGATTCCGGCGTGGTGCTGACTGATCCAAGCGTCGCGGTTCCTGTCAAAATGCACTTATTCCGCCGTGAGTTCGATGAGATTCTAACGCGCGACGCCAGAAACCTTCACTTGCTGTCGATTGAGCAGGTAACACCATGGCTGGAGTTTTACGATAGTGTTGAGCCTATGGGCACTGTCAAAGTGAACGAAGATAAACTGCGCACCAAAGTGGATGCGGAGCCGCTCTCGCTACAAGACACGCCGAAATCACTAGCAGTAAACTATCGCATAACCGACATGACCTTGGGCGAGGGCGGCGCTAAGACCAAGTTCCGATACAATATCGAAGCTGTTAGACTTCTGCACGGCCTTGAGTTTGACAAACGCAGCGCAACGCCGGAGGAGCAGGAGGTGCTTTCCCGATATGTCGGCTGGGGCGGCTTGCCGCAGGCATTTGACCTTCACAACGAAAAATGGCACAATGAGTATATCGAACTTGAGACTACACTTTCACCTGACGAATACAATTCGGCAAAGGCCAGCACCCTAAACGCGCACTACACATCGCCTACGGTTGTTAAGGCGATTTACGATACAGTAGAGCGTATGGGCTTTAGGACAGGCAACATTCTTGAACCGTCCTGCGGCGTAGGCAACTTCTTCGGTATGCTGCCGGACAGTATGAGAGGTTCCAAGCTGTACGGTATGGAACTTGACAACGTATCGGCGCGAATTGCGAAGCAGCTATACCCAAAGGCCAACATCCAGCACACCGGTTTTGAGAAAACCCAGATGCCGGACAGCTTTTTCGATCTTGCCATAGGCAATATCCCATTCGGGGGCTATGGTGTAGCTGACAAACGTTATGACAAGCACAAATTTCATATCCATGACTACTTCATAGCCAAAACGCTGGATCAAGTGCGCCCCGGTGGTGTCATAGCCTTTGTTACTTCCAAGGGAACGCTGGATAAGGCAAACCCCGACATGCGTAAGTATATAGCACAAAAGGCTGAGTTGCTGGGTGCTGTACGTCTACCCCGGGATGCGTTTCTTAAAAACGCCGGCACTCAAGCTATGCCGAAGAAATAAATATTCCGATAAAACAGTGTAGCTTGAATAAATCAACAAAAAATATTAAAACATCGGAATAATAATTTCACCGATTGGCGATAATCCCAATACGTCACCAAAGAAATTGTGATAGATTGGAGGTTTCGCATGAATATAGATGTTTTAATTTATG
>WRAW01000058.1 GCA_009780015.1 Defluviitaleaceae bacterium
CAAGTGGGCGATATCCGTAAATGCTGTTGGGTTACGGATAAATACGGCGTTACCTGGCAGCTTGTATGGAAGTAGAGGACACAACGAATATAAGAAAGCGGTCTTTATTATGGCGATTAGAAACCTCACTAATTTCAACGATCCGCTGTTCCGCAAGAAAAGCAAAGAGGTTGTAAAGTTCGATGAGCGACTTTGGACTTTGCTTGACGATATGCGGGATACCCTTGAACGTGTCAACGGTTATGGCTGCGCCGCAGTGCATGTCGGTGCGTTACGGCAGGCGGTCGTGGTGAATGATGAAAATGGAGTAATTGAACTCATCAATCCCTTTATCACAGAAGCAAGCGATGAAAAAGAGCGTGTGTTAGAGGGTTCGATTGCACCCGGCGCACCCAGGGGTTATGTGGAACGCCCGGTTAAAGTTACCGTGTCAGCCGTTGACCGCCATAATAAACCTATCGTCATAACAGGGGAAGGCTTCCTGGCCGCAACATTCTGTCATGAAATCGACCACCTTGATGGGGTTTTATTTACGGATAAAGCTGTAGAAATTTTGCCGGATAAAATAACGGCACTTAAACGATAAGCGGTGGATTATATGCTGGATTTCAAAAAAGCTTACAAAGAACTTTATCAGCCCAAAACAGTGCCGTCTATTGTTGATGTATCGACAATGACCTTTATTGCTATAGACGGCAAAGGCGATCCAAATGTCAGTACGGAATACGCTGCGGCAATTGAAGCCTTGTATGGCCTTTCTTATACCATAAAGATGAGCAACAAGGGTATCTTGGAATATGTTGTCCCTCCGCTGGAAGGTTTTTGGAGCGTAGGTGATGATTTCAAAGGCAACGGCGCGCCCATAACCGATAAAAGCAAATTTATTTGGACTATGGTAATCCGTCAGCCGGATTTTGTAACCCTTGATGTATTTGAAGCCGCCAAATCCGCACTGGCCAAGAAGAAGCCGAAACTAGATACCTCAAAAGCGCGGCTTGAAACAATAACCGAGGGCTTATGTGTTCAGGTTATGCACATAGGCCCTTATGATGACGAGCCAGCCACGATACTGGCGATGGAGCGTTATGCCGAAGAACAAGGGTGCATCATCGACATGGCAGGAGCCCGCCGCCATCACGAAATTTACATATCCGATCCGCGTAAAACCGCAGCGGATAAGCTAAAGACCGTAATACGGCATCCTGTCCGAAAAGGGTAAGTTTGTGAAGAAATCCTCAGATACATTGCTATGGCTGCCATATCACACACTCTCCTTTTTCTCGGTAGTATTGGCGAACCGTCCTATAGGTTAACACAAGTTTTTAGCAACTCGAAAGCAGCATCAACGACAGTCGTCAATGCTCTGGCTGGTGCTTTTTCTTGGATTTATCTGGTTTCGGTTTTTGGCCGTCGGGTGCTTTAGGTGCTGTACGAGCCTCCCGAATCTTAGCCAGCACGGATGGTTTATCTTTCGGCCAGAAATCTAAGCCTGTTTTCAGTTCACCCAAAAGTGAAGGATGCGGAAGGACATTGCTCAAGGTTTCTACATCAAAATATGCCTGTGTACGCATGGAGCCATCGGGATGCTCCCTTTGCAGGCGCACTAAAACATAACACTCCCTGATTTCGTTTGTGCTTGTTTTTATCTTGACTGTATCATCCAGTAGATGCATATCCTCCAGCTTTTCACCGAACCATTTGAGAGTTCTATCGCTGAAGTAATGGCTGTTGGGGTTCAATCGCTTGTGTTTATTGGCAAGTTCAGACACCGTCATAATTTTCGCCTTTTCTGAAGCTGTCGCTTTAGATACTTTTTGTGATTGCTGTGATGGATGCCCTATTTCTGAGCCGTTTGCACAGGGTTTGCCCTTTTCGATATTAGACATGAAACACGCCCTCCTTTTGCTTAATATCTAGAGGGTCTTTGGATAAAAAGTCATCCAACACCGCATCGGAAACTTGGTCGCAGATTTTGTCGGGAAGTCCCTCGGTTACGGATTCGGAAGTGAATAAAAAGTTTTTCATAAAGCATCAATCTCCTCGTAAATAAAATTTAATTGCGGTTGTAAAATACAAAACAACCGACATAAAAACCCGCCTAATAACAAAGCCATCCTTCAGCGGCAGATTAATTGCAGTTATGACCTCGCCAAACCAAAACCCAAAAGAATCAAGACTCGGCAAGAGCAAACAACAAAAGAGAGTAGTTGACCCATAATTCGGCCTTCAACTACTCTCTTTTGTTGTTTGGGATATATTCAAATATGGGATGAAATCGGCAAAACCCCAGTGTTTTCGGGCTTTGTGCGTTTTGTTCCTAAATTAACACCCGCATAGCCGAATGGGGCGAATGAGCCAAGGAATTGGCCATCGCGCATTTTTCGGCGGAATACGGCCCGGATGTTTTCAGACAAGTCCTCGCTGTACCATTCGTTTATCATGGCGTATATTTGACGCGCTTTTTTGTTGCCTTTGACATTTGTGTCGACATTGTCGATAAGGCCTATGAATCTGATGTGCCAGTCGTTAAAGAGGCCGTGAATATATTTCTCGACAAGTTCCATGTCCCTTGTAAAGCGTGACTGTGTTTTACAAAGAATGATGTTGAACAGGCCGTTCCTTGCGTCGGCCAGCATTTGATTGAACTGTGGACGGGCTCTGTCTAACCCCGAGCAGTCGTCGTCGCTGTATATTTTGTGTATAATAAAGCCTTGGCTAACCGCGTATTCCATCAATAGCAATTTCTGATTCGCTATGCTCTCGCTTTCGTCGCTTTTGTCGGCGTCTTCGTTTGAAAGGCGGCAATATATGGCCGCTCTGTTGGAATTGCTCATTGTATGTACCTCGCTGAGAAAGTTCTAATAGAGTTTATTCCGCATATGATTGTCTGTATGCGCTTGACAACTGGAGACGAGTTGGATATAATTAGGCTAAATTTGGAAAATTATTAGGAGATACTATGACTGAGCGCAAAAGGCGGTCACAATCACTGCTATTCGCGAGGACATTTTTTATATCGTCATGTGTGTTTGCTGTGTTAGCTATGGGCGGTGCGTTGTTCGCGCAGAACTATATTCAGCCTCCGCAGCCGCCTCCGCTGACAATGGGGTCGCTCCAGGACAGCCTGGAGGGCGAGGAGCCGGACGAAGCTGACGGGCTTTGGGCAGGGCTTCGCGCGCCGGAAGGATTTACTGATGAGGACAGGCGAGAATTGTTCTATACCTTCCTGATAGTTGGACTGGATGCGAATTCCATCACCGACACGATAATGGTTGCGTCCTTCGACGGCGCGTCCAATACCGCAAGCGTCGTTTCGATTCCGCGTGACACAAGGGTGAATGTAGCGCGCAATTACCGTAAAATAAATGTCGCGCACTCCGCAGGTCAAAGATTTGGCGGTACGCCGGACGGCGGAATACGTCAGCTAAAGCGCGAAGTACGAAGTCTCATCGGCTTTGAGCCGGACTTTTTTGTAGAGATAAACATGGCGGCCTTCACGCGTATTATCGATGCCGTGGGCGGCGTAACGGTGGACGTACCTTTTCACATGAGGTACGATGACCCGTTCCAGGGTCTGCACATCGACATTCCGGCCGGGTTGCAGCGTCTGGACGGTGAACAGGCGCTCCAGTTCGCGCGCTTTCGCAACGCAAACCGGGGCTTTCGCGCCATAAATGACTATCAGCGCATGGAAAATCAGCAAATACTGATAGAGGCCATGCTGCAAAGCCTTCTTACGCCGGCGAGTATTTTGAGGATTCCCGAGTTCATATCAATTTTCGAGGAGAACGTTAACACCGATATCCGCGCGCAGGATATGTTATGGTTTGCCAGCCGGCTGCCCGATGTAGGAGGGGTCGACGCGCTCTCAACGTACACTCTGTCGATTGCGCGCAATTCCGGGCCGCCGAACTGGTATGAGTTTGTGGACGCTGCCGCTGCTCTCGAGCTTGTGAATAGCGCGTTGAATCCGTTTACAATACCGATTGGAGTTGACGATGTTGACATAGTTCAGTAAATGTTAACATTTTGTTACGTTTTACTTGCAAAATACTTCGTAATGTGGTATTATTGTCGTACTAGGGCGTGTTCCCACTATTGATTGCGCGGGTTTGTAATTGTTAGTGGAAACACGCTTTGAATCGGCATTTTGAAGTGAGGTCTATTCATTTATGTTAGATATAGGACAAGCTATACCATGGAAACGCGCTTGCCGGGCTGCCGTTGCTGCGATAGCGTTCATAGGGATGTTTGGCTTGACGCAGAGTGTCCGGGCGTCTGCGGTTGAGACGGCGCCTGTTCCGATGCCCACGCCGGTACCGGCGCTGCACTCGGGCGACGTTTTGGTGATCGACGCGCCCGCGGCCGTGTTGATGGACGTAGACACAGGCATCGTCATATACGACAAAAACATGCACGAGCGCCATTATCCAGCCAGCATGACCAAGGTTATGACGGCATTGCTTGTGCTGGAGAATTTTAACGATGATCTTGACGCGCGCGTACCGTTTTCATATGAAGCTGTATTCAACATACCGCGCCACACCAGCCATATTGCGATGAACGACAACGAGACGCTCTCCGTGAGGGAGGCGCTGTACGCCATAATGCTGCCCTCGGCCAACGAAGTATCCAATGCTCTGGCGGAGCTCGTTGCCGGGTCGATGGAAGATTTCGCCGTAATGATGACTGCCAGAGCCATAGAACTTGGCGCGCTGAACACCAGATTTGTCAACTCCCATGGACTGCACGACCCCGACCACTTCACGACCCCGTACGACATGGCTCTTATAATGCGTGAAGCCGTGCGCTTTCCTTTATTTCGTGAAATAATTTCCACGGAATTTGCGGAGATACCGCCTACGGAACGTCAGCCGCTCCCGCGCCCGCTCCTTAACACAAACCACATGATACTTGGCGCGTCCAATCACTTCAACCCGAATATTGTTGGCGGCAAGACCGGCTTTACGGACGAAGCGCGCCACACTCTTGTCTCGTACGGCAGGATGCGCAACATGGGGCTTGTTTCGGTGGTTATGCGACAAGAGCGCGCGCTTACGTACATTGACACAACTACGCTAATGAGTTTTGGCTTTGAAAATTTCGAGAATGTGCCGGTATTCGACCGCAATTCGTATACCCGCGAGATTCCGGTGCTTGGACAGGACGAGCCGGTTCGCGCGATTGGCGAGCGTTCGCTTACTATGTCGCTGCCGGTGGGTGCCCGTGAGCATATCGGCGACCCTATATTCGATATTCCACCGTACTTCGATCATCCGGTTGTGGATGGTCAGTTGATCGGTACGGCCACCATAAATTACGGTGATATCGAAATAAGTGAGATACGCATGTTCGCGGAAATTACCACAACCTTTGTGCCGGAGGTGTATACGCCGATGGATCTGGCCGACAACTTCGGAGAGGGCCGTACTTGGTTTGATATTCTTGTCGTAGTTATTCAAGTGATGTTTATACTGGTCGGCGCTCTGGCCGCGCTTATTCTTGTAATTCATTTCAAAAACAGACGAGCAAGAATGCGCCGTTTCCGCTCGACAAGGGGACGACATATATACTATTACAGGTACAAGTAATCATTCACTGGAGGATGCCATGGAAAACGCACATGAAAACGAACAGACCCCGATACTGGGCAAGTGGGATTTTATATTTCTGCTTGGAGAATCCGGTGGTGGCAAGGGCACCCTTGTCAAGAACATAAAGAAATACCTGTTCCCGGACATATATGCCGAGAGTATGGGCGACATATTTCGTAAAAAATCTCAGACCGACCCGGACATCAAGCGTTTGACCGATGAAGGCATCCTGATAGGGGACGAAATCGTCCACGAGATTTTTAAGGAATTTGTCCACAACAACTACGGTGGTATTATCGACGGATATCCGCGAAACCGCAATCAAACCCTAGAAGCTGTTAAGCTGCTGAAAAAGATCGGATGGCGTGTACTGGTTATCGACATACACTGCAGGATGGAGACCATTCTGGAGCGCCTATTTTCGCGCGGACGCCCCGACGACAGCCTCGAAATAATGTACAAGCGCAATCTTGCGCACAAGACTCTCCACCCGGCCGTTATGGAAGAGATACGCAACAGGCACGACGTATTTGATGTGATCGACTTGGACGGCAACAAGGGCGCCGACATGGTATTCTCGGAGCTACTGCTTTCGCTTCTGCGCTATGTCGATCTTCTTGACCTTTACGACAAGGCTCCTAAGGCCGTTACGTTCAAGGTAAGCTCTGAAGAAACAACCATCGACGCGGCCATCAATCGTATACTTACGTCAATTTTGTTGGACATACAAAAGAATATGTAAAGTGGGGATAAAATGCCGCATTTTCGTGACCCTGTTCATGGATTTATAGACATATCTCATGATGAGCAAAAAATAATAGACTCAGCCCCATTTCAGCGTCTGAGAAACATACGTCAATTGGCAACAACATATCTTATATATCATGGGGCAGAACATACTCGCTTTGGTCATTCGATTGGTGTAACACATCTTGTTGGTAGGGTGTTTGATTCTGTAACATCTAATATCGGGAGATTATTTGACGAGGACTTTAAAATTAATGATGCTAAGACGAAGTGGTATAGGCAAATTCTTAGGCTCATCGCACTTACGCACGACTTAGGACATGCACCGTTTTCCCATGCAGCAGAAGGCTTGATGCCGGATGGGAAAAAGCATGAGTACTACACTAAGGAAATTATATTTAAGACAGACATCGCAAAAATAATATTGGAGATAGGTGAAAAGCTACACAAAGATTTGGCTACCAACTTAAACATTGCAGAAGATTTACTTACTAAAAATCACAAAATTCGCCCTATAACCTCCGAATTACTGTGGATGATCTATGGTGAAAAGCATAGTCCAACTAGTGATGAATATATTTGGCCAGATTTTAGGTTTTTGAAATCTTTCATGGATGGCGAATTGGACTGTGATAAAATGG
This sequence comes from Defluviitaleaceae bacterium, assembly GCA_009780015.1. Lineage (GTDB taxonomy): Bacteria > Bacillota > Clostridia > Lachnospirales > WRAA01 > WRAA01. Next base: position 6,983 of record WRAW01000058.1, read on the forward strand.
ATTATTTGCTTAGAGATTCACAATATTGCGGAGTCACATACGGCACTTATGATTTAAACCGTTTTATATCGACACTTGTAGCCTATAAAGATAAAGATAAGAAAATTTTACAATTAGCAGTAACTAGTGATGGGGTCCAAGCATTTGAAGAGTTTGTCCTTGCTAGATATTTTATGTTTATTCAGGTGTATTTTCATAGAACTCGCAGATATTTTGACCGTGTTTTGGCTGGAGCAATGAAGGATATACTGCCAAATGGCAAGTTGCCTTTAGAGGTTAATGAATATTTGCGCTGGGATGACGTACGTGCTATACATCGGATGAAGGCATTAAACACTTTAAATACATATCAATATGTTAGAAGAATAGTTATGTCCTGTGTATATGAATCCCCTGCTCATGCCGATACTGGTGAGAGAAGGAATGGAAAATATTTACAAGAAATTCTTGAAGGGAAATTTCCAAATGTTACATTTTATCGGGACGAGGTTGACAAAAATGCTCATAAACTCCTCCCAACGGGATATTCTTGGGGAGAAGATGAGGATAATGGCGTAATGGTCATAGATAAGCATACTGGTGAAGCGAAGAATATTGTAGACGAGTCGTTGATTCTTAATGGAGTCATTAAGCCCATTTATATTTTTAGAATATACACGGATGCAAGCAAAGGTGTCGTTGAAGGAATCAGGAGTTATATAAAAGAGAGACATTCCAATAATTAAAAATAAGGGAGTTTCACTATGAATACAGTAATGTCGTTGATAAAATCAATACAAGAGATATCTGATGACGATAATAGTAAACCTTGCAAAAAAACTGTGCAAAAACTTGCTTATCTGATACAAGAAAAAGGTGTAGATCTTGGTTTAGATTATACAATCCATTTCTATGGACCATATAGTGAAGATTTAGATTTAGAAATTCGATATCTTAATAGTCGTGGTGATGTACAGATAGATTTTGGGAGTAGTAGTGGGCATTTGATTTCTGTTGAAGATGATACTTATAATGATGTAGAACTTTTGGAGATTGATGCGCAGGAAATTATTGGAATATTTCGATCTAAAAAACCTTCAGACCTTGAATTGCTGGCAACAACCCTTTACGTTCAACGTGAACAACAGTATGCTGACGTTAACATGATAAGGGATGGTGTTGTCAAAATAAAAGGTAATAAGTATTCACCTGAAAAAATAACGAATGCTATAAAAGAGTTATCGCAAAATAATTATTTTACAGTCAAATAGCTTTTTTGTACAAGGTTTTTAAACACTCGACATCAACAGGGGCTGCCGCCAATTGCGCGACAGCCCCTGTTGTTACTGCTTTCTCGCTTTACTGCCGAGATATTTCTCGGCGTCAATAGCATCCTGAATTTCCAGCGAACGGTCGCCGGCCAGGTCTTCCAGGTGATGGACAAGCTCGTGATGCAGCACGCTCTCAAGCTTTTTTCGGAAGAGCCGGGCGGGTAAGTGGCCGTAGACTTCTACCATTGAGCCGTAGTGTATGGTTACGTACCGGCCCATTCCGTGGGGGTCAACGTGATATTCCCCCAATATGAACATATCGTCGTCATCGGAGAGAGTGTCCGGCAAGAGTAGTATACCGCCGTTTAGCCCGTCGAATATGGCCGGAGGGAGGTTGTCGGCTATTTCTGTCAGGGCCTTGCGGGACTCTTCAAATGTCAGCATGTTATTCTTGTATTATTACGGTGCCGGTCTTGCCGTCTATGCCGTCCTTAGCTTTGTGTAGCATTGTGATAAGCGCTTTGCGTCCCGGTTTCGACGATGCGAAGTTGACGGCCGCTTCGACCTTGGGAAGCATCGAGCCTTTGGCGAAGTGGCCTTCGCCTATATATTGCCGCGCTTGCTCAATCGACAGGCTGTCCAGCAGCTTTTCGTCGGGCTTGCCGAAGTTAAGCGCAACCTTCTCAACGGCGGTAAGGATGATAAAGTAGTCGGCGTCGATGATTTCGGCCAGTTTGGCTGCCGCGAAATCCTTGTCGATTACGGCGGGTACGCCTTTTAGACCGTTTCCTTGCGCTACAACAGGAATACCGCCGCCGCCGCATGCTATTACCAGATGATTCGCGGCGATCATCGCGTTGATCGAATCCTTTTCTACGATGTCTATGGGTTTTGGCGAGGCGACTACCTGACGGTAGCCTCTGCCCGAGTCTTCAACCATTGTGAGCCCCTGCGCCTCTAGCTGTCGGGCCTCTTCCTCGCTGTAGAATCCGCCGATAGGCTTTGTCGGGTTAGAGAACGCCGGGTCGGAGTCGTCTACCCTGACCTGCGTGACGATGCTGCAGACCGGCTTGTTAATGCCCTTGGAGATCAACTCTTCGCGGAGCGAGTTCTGAAGGTCAAAGCCTATGTAGCCCTGGCTCATTGCCGTGCAGGCGTAGAGGGGCATCTTGAAGACCTTGGGTTCGGCCTTGGAGCCGGCCTCGAATGCCAGGGAGATCATGCCTACCTGCGGTCCGTTTCCATGCGCCACTATCACGTTATGTCCGTCCGCGATCAGTTGGACGATGGCCGCGGCCGCCACTTTTGTGGCCGCTACCTGTTCCTCCAGCGTGTCGCCCAGCGCGTTGCCGCCCAGTGCCAAAACAATCTTGCTCATGTGTACCACTCCTTAATCTTGTTTGATTTTGTTTAGATAACGGTAGATGGTTGGCTCCGAGACCTTGAGATAGCGCGCTACCGTTGGAATTGTGCCTTTCAGAAGGAAGATCGAGCTGTTGTTAAGTTTCTTGATTATTTCGATCTTCTCTTCGGAACTCAGGCGCTCGGGATCGACGCCGTAGGACTGGATTGTCGCCTCAATCGAGTCTATGGCCAGGTCTTCAACAGTGCCGGACATTGCTTCGGTATTGTTTTCGCCTTGGTAGAAGGGGATTTTGTCGGGGACGGACTTGACGTCGCCGATCAGCTCGTCCAGCATCGCGCGGATATGGAGCAGCTGCGACTGATCCGTGTTTATGCAAAGGTAGCCTTGGAGCGCGCCGCTTTCGTCGCGAATAAAATAGGTGGACAGCTTCAGCGGTTTGCCGGAGGCGGTCTTTCCGCTGTAGCTGGTCAGATACTTTGTACCCGTGTATTCGGGGTCTGATAGGCCGTGCAGCGCCATGTTCGTCAGGGGGCCGCCAACGCTGCGGCCGCTTATGTGACCGTTGCGTATCGCGACTATCGAGCTTTCGGGCATATGGGCGTCGTGCAGAACGATCTCGGTGTCAGACCCAAGGGTTTCGGCAAGAAAGTCCATAAGCGCCAAGTAAGGCTCTAAATACTTGTTGATGATAGCACCCCCTTTGGCGAAAAATTATTATCTCTACAATAAATTATACCCAGGATGAGCCTGCTTGTCAATTGTTTTCGGATACGGTACACATGTAGCCGGCATTGCTGCCGGAAGCGGGGTCAGTTCAATGGGGGAGTATGCCGGCATTGCTCCTAAGGTCGGATTGATTGGGGTGAAGGTGCTGAACAGCAACGGCGAGGGCTGCTCTTCGGATGTGTTGGCCGGCCTCCAATGGATTGTCGACAACAAGGAGCGCTACAACATAAGGATCGCGAATTTGTCAGTGGGGACTAACGAGACGATTGCTTTTGACCCGCTGGTAAAGGGTGTTGAAGCGGCGTGGGACGCCGGTATCGTTATGCTGATCGCGGCGGGCAACAATGGCCCAGCTCCAGGCTCGGTTACGTCGCCGGGGGTCAGCCGCAAGGTAATTACGGTTGGCGCGTCAGACGACGACAGGGCTGTGCGTATTCGCGGCAGGATCGGCACCGGCAACGGGATGGCCAAGAACTACAGCGGGCGAGGTCCGACCCAGGAATGTATCGTAAAACCCGATATTTTAGCTCCGGGCGCGGACATCGTTTCATGTATGAGCAAGACCGCTTCGGAGAAGCGCGCGAAGGATCACGAGCTTATTTCGGGAAGCTATATTCGCATGAGCGGCACGAGCATGTCGACCCCGATAGTTTCGGGAGCCGTCGCGCTTCTGCTGGAGAAGTGCCCCGAACTTAGCCCCGACGAGGTGAAGCTTAGGCTGAAACAATGCGCGGATGACTTGAGCTTCCCAAAGAATCAGCAAGGCTGGGGGCTGCTCAACATTGAAAGGCTTCTCGCATAATTATAATGAACGTTCATTGAAGCTGTGAGTGCTAAGGGAAGAATAAAGCGCAAGTTTTTGCGTGTTCTGACCGCCGCAGTCACGGATTGAAATGACGTCCGCTATAATAGACCGCTTGCGCAACTAGCCAATACTGTCTTTGCGGTCAATTTTCCGCAATACGTCGTCATCTCCCTCTAGCGAACCGGAAGGGTTCGCGTTGTCGTCGATTCCTATAGTAATATGACCTCGAAACAGTAACAAAGGAGGGGTGCGGGAAATCGGGAGATTTCCCGCTGTTTACCCCGACGCGTGCTACTGATTGAGAGGCATATTACTATAGTCTTGCGAAAAATTGCCTCTCAAATTCGGTATCGTCCAGTTACGCAAGAGGTCTAATGTGGGAAGTTTTAAAAAATTTTGCGGGAGGCGTGGAGATTTGGCTAATAGGTTTATGGAGATATCCCGGCTTGTACAGAGCCCGGACAACATCCGCAAGGATATGGGTGACGCGCTGGAGCTTGCGCGCGAACACTTTCAGTCCAAGTATTTGAGGCGGATTCAGAAGACTGTCGAGTCCGAACGCATGAGGGTGCTTGAGAATCCCCCCAGGGAGGTCGCGCTTATTGCCGCGCTCAAGGATTTTGCGCCGCCGGAAAGCCACGAGGGATACGACAGAATGGCGGAGCTATTCATAATGCTAAGCTCCTGGAAGGAGATACGGCGCAACCTTGAGGTTTCACAGGATGGTTTTTCGCGTGCGTATTCGAGGGAAGCGCACATGGCGCAGGCAAGATTTGCGGGGACACAGCGCGGCGGGGGGAACTCTCGAAATTTGCATCAAGAGATGGACTGTAATGTCGATGGTTTTGACGATTCAATCCATCCCGACGGAATATACGATATCGACCGCGAATGTTCAGCCGGCAGCAGATATAACGGAGGGCGCCTGGCCGAGATGATGTTCCTGCTGTCGATGCTTAGTAAGTAACCGTGTTCAACATCCGGCTAACATCAATTAGCCCCTCATCGGATTTGAAGGCAGTGTAACTGTGTACAGGGATCTTGAACATATACATCAAGGTTCCTGTAGTTTTTTATTCCGAAGTTATATAGAATTTTCTTGCAATTTTCCGTGATTAAATATATAATGGTTATTAGTTTTGCAGGCAATTGTGTCTGCGAATCGTACATAACCAACGAGGGCTTTTGAAGTCAGTCGATGACCTCGAAAGCCTTGTTTTATTCAATTTTCATGGAGGCTTCTATGCTATCCGAGTATACTATTACTACGCAGCGGGAATCTTTTTACGATATTACGCGTCAAGTTTGTGATGCCGTGGAAAATGCTGTGGCCGCAAGAGGTATCACCGACGGAATCGCGGTGGTGTATTGTCCGCACACTACGGCCGGGATTACGATAAACGAAAAAGCGGATCCGGATGTGGTACAGGACATGCTTATCGGCTTGGAAAAAGCCTTTCCCGACCGCGCCGAGTTCAGGCACAGAGAGGGAAACAGCGCGGCGCACCTCAGGGCAAGCGTCGTAGGATCAAGTGCAAGCCTGATTATAAGCGGCGGCAAGCTTGTCCTTGGTACGTGGCAATGTATCTATTTCTGCGAGTTTGACCCGCCAAGAACGCGAAAATTCTTCGTTAAGATAATATAGGCATTGCAAAAAGTGCGGTAATGGGCTATTATTATATTGTGATAAATCCGTATGCAAGGAGAAACACAACTCAATGACTACTTTGAAGCATGTTTTTATACGTTTGTATCTGTCGCTCCTGCTGGCGCTGTTCTTTTTGACGGGAGGACTGGCGCTGCTGGCGCTTGCCCCGCTTTACAAGGGGGCATTTGCCCCGAACGCGTCGTATGGCGATTTTCGATTTTTCCGCGTGTGGGCTCACGTGTACAAGGTCATGTGGCGGTCGATTTCGAGCAAGGGTTATCGTGATTTGTATCCATCAAGTATTATCGACCCTCCTATGCTGAATAATAATCAGGAGCGCTTACGCGTAAGGGAAAGCTGGCGGGGAGACAAGGATAATTGTGACATGTGCGAAAACTCGTGCTGTGCCCAGATCAACTGCCCGATGATGGTGAACAAGAGATGTCTAAGCTATGGTTCTCTGTACTTTGGCTATTACTTCTGCGGACGATATCCGAACAGCCAGAGCCAGATAGATTTGTACAAGTGTCCTAAGTGGGAGGTGAGACCGCAAGAATGAAGCTCAAAAAGATGAAGACCAAGAACGAGATATGGATATACAGCGACGGACGGTACGAGAGAGAGAAGGTTGTAGCAGAAAAGTGGATGCGGCTGATCTACGACAACCCTGTGGGCGGCGCGACTCTGCCGTTTCTGGTAAAGCGAAAGGCGCTCAGCCGCCTCTATGGAATATATTGCCGCACGAAGCATTCCGCGCGCAAGATTCCCAAATTTATACGGGAAAATCAGGTGGACATGACCGGCTGCAACGGGCCGTACAAAAATTTCGCTCAGTTCTTCTCGCGTGAGAGATGTGATGTGCGCTTCCCCGAAGAGCCGGGCGTTCTTGGTTCGCCGTGCGAGGGGCTGGCCAGCGCATATACCGGCATAGACCCGGAGAACCTGATTGCGGCGAAGGGTTCGCACTTTTCGCTGAGCGAGCTGCTTGTCGACAATGAAATGGCGGAGTCTTACCGAGGCGGTACAATGCTGCGCATCCGCCTGACCCCCGCGAACTATCACCGTATGCACTTCTTTGACGACGGCGAGGTAGCGGCCACAAAGTTCCTGAACGGCGATCTTTATTCCGTCAGCCCTCTTGCGCTGAATCGTATTGTGAGGCTGTATTGCCGGAACAAGCGCGCGCTGATTATGTATAAGTCCCAAAATTTTGGGGATGTGGCTCTGGTGGAAGTCGGAGCGACCTTCGTGGGCAGCATTGTGCACTGCTTCGAGGACGGCGAATCGGCGCGGCGCGCTCAGTTGGCCAGCTACTTCCTGCCGGGCGGGTCACTGTTGCTGGCGTTTTTCAAGAAAGGTGCATTCACACCCGGCAGCGATCTGCTTTCGCAAAGCGCCGCCGGTTATGAAACAAGGGTAAGCGTCGGCGCGCCGTTAAACTGACGCACAAAACTACTACGAGGACGAGCAGCTTATGAGAAAGTATTTTCCTGCATTACAGTACATCAACGTTCCGAATATCGTAACTACGATTGGTCTGTTTTTCGCGGTGGCGGCCTGTTACTTCCTGAGCATCGGCAGCCTTCGCGGTACGATTATCTGCGTGTCGATAGCCATGCTCATGGACTTGGTCGACGGCCTTCTGGCCGACAAACTGAATCAGCAGACGCGCTTCGGCGCCTACCTGGATTCATTCGTGGATTTTTTCGTATGCTGTATAGTACCGGCGCTGATGGTGTACACGTTCTTGGGGATCAGCATCCCGCTAATTGCCGCCATTACATTTTTCTGCGCCTGCGGCATGTGGAGGCTTGCTTATTATCAGGTTACTTCGGTAGACGCCGTAGTAAAAAGGACGTATTTCACGGGTCTGCCCGTTCCGGGCGGCGCGCTTCTGGTAACAATCGCGATATGGGTGACTGTGAACTTCGGCCTGCCCGCCTGGGTTTGTACGCTGGCTTTCTTAATGACGGGGCTGCTCATGCTCTCATTTTTCAAGCTTGAAAAATACGGGCTCTGGCAGAAGGCGATGTGGCTGCTGGGTCTGGGCTTCTTTGGTCTGGTCGTGGCGTCATAAGTCTTCTATGGATACCGAGGTAATCGAGTCATACCATTGTACGGCGTCGATATAGGCTTTGAACACGTCTTCGCCGTGTATGCCGTTAAGAGTGATTATGCGTTTTACTTCTCTCCAGTCGGCGGCCTCATAGCTTAACGTAAGCTCCATCACGCGGGCGAATTCGCCTGATCCGTGTACTAGCGCTTCGTGTATTGTGTCGGATACTCGGACCACTTTTAGCGCGTTTTCCATGGGCATTTCCAGCACAACGTTCAAGATGGAGAACAGACCCATCAGGAACAGAGCCGGCGCGTGTATGCCCATCTCAAAGTGGCGCGCCAGGTTTTCGCAAAACTTCGCGCGCAAGAGGGATACGCGCGTAATCTCTTGCGGTTTGTCCTCCGCCAAAAGACCCGCCGTAGCGGTTGTTACCCATTTTCGTACTTCAGTTTGGCCGAGCAGGGCCACAGCTTGCTGAATACTCTTGACTTTTTGTGAAAGCCCCAGATATGGTGAGTTAATCAGTTTTAACAGGGATATCGACAGGGACGGGTCGCGGCTTACAATTTTGACCACTTCCTCAATGGCGAAGTCTTCTTTTCGTACAATGTTTATCAGTTGGATTCGGTTAATCTTGACGGGCGAAATGGAGTTGTGTCCCTTGGTGTTGACCGGCAGGCTGTAAAACTTCCCTTCAAAGCAGCTAAATCCACTGTACCTAATACGTTCAAATGTTTCTATGTCGTTTACATTTGTTGCTATGAAAGTGCGCTTTCCGTACTGCTGCGAAGCGCGCTGGTATTCGCTCATGCCGTCCCTATTCCGCTTGAAGTTTATGAAAATAAAGTCGCACAGATCAATAACCGGGCGCATTGAATCATAATCATTCACGTTTTCGACGGCGAAGCGGAAGCCTTTTTCTTTTAATTTCTTGATGTTGTCTATGAATATGTCTTCAGTTGACATCTGTCCATCAAGCAGGAATACGATTTTGTCGGGAGGTTGGGTACACTGCCGGGTTACGTCCGACAGCAGTGTGAACATGTTAATCGGGACAAAAAGCGGATTCCCGTTGGTGAAACCGTTTAGTCCTACCTTTTCCAAAAGTTCCAGGCACGGAAGGTTGATAACGGCGTCAAACTGCCGCTCCGGCTGAGTATCCATGTATATATCTGCCCTTTGATACCGGAAGCAGTAGAACATTATGTCCATACTACTGCTTAACATCGGCTTTGTCACTATAAACAGCTTCATAAATCTACCTCCTAATGACTGCATTGCCAACATAATTATATTATAGTACAATGTTAGATTTTTCGCAAGTATTGTTAATGAGGTGATGGAAATCGACAATCGACCGATAGGAGTATTTGACTCGGGTGTCGGCGGGTTGACTGTGGTGCGCGAAATATTTGGGCAGCTGCCTGATGAGGAGATAGTCTATTTCGGCGATACCGGGCGCGCGCCTTATGGCAACATGGATACCGAAGAGATCAGGGCGTTCGTCAGGCAGATATGCGGATTCCTGGTGGATGAGCGCGATGTCAAGGCAATTGTGATTGCCTGCAATACAATCGACGCGCTTTGCCGCGACGAGCTTACGGAAGCCTATGACTCTCTGCCGATTGTCGGCGTGATAGAGCCTGGGTGTATGGCTGCGCTGACGGCGTTGTCGGTGGGTCTTATGGCGACGCAGGCTTCGGTGGACTCCGGGGCGCACGAGAAAACGTTCAGAAGTCAAGGCGGTAATCAGCCGTTTTATGCCGTGGCCTGTCCAACCCTTGCGAAGCTCGTGGAAGATGGCGGGATGGGTAAGCCCGAAGCCCTCGAAGAGGTGAGCAGGTACGTCGGCCAAGTCTTGGAAAAAGAGGTCGACACACTGATTTTAGGCTGTACTCACTACCCGATACTTATCCCGGAGATCGAGAAAGCGGCAGGCGGCAAGCTAAGGATTGTAAACCCCGCTATTGCCACCGCGGCATCCCTCAAAAATATACTGGAGCTGCGCGGTATTAAGCGAGACGGGCATTTGAAGCCCCCCCGGCACGAATTTGTGCTGAGCAAGGCCAGCGACGCGTTCGGGACTATCTGTATAGCTATGTTCGACAATTATGTGCCGGATATATCCATCCATATTCTGGGATGATAGCAGTTTGTTTGTCGATTTTGACTAAGAACCTGTGTACAATACCGCTCAACGCCGTCTGGAAGGTCAAACTCCACCCCACGAAGCCAAAATCGGGCTTCGTGGGGACCCCGATTTTCCGCCACAGTCCACCCCATAAAGCCAAAACCG
>WRAW01000059.1 GCA_009780015.1 Defluviitaleaceae bacterium
GAGTTCGACGAAGTCGAACCAGCCGCGTAAGCGGCTGAAAATGCGAAGCATTTTTCAGGTTATCCGCACAATTTGCGGCGCTTTCCCGTAAATTGTGCGGATATGATCGAAGTTCGATGAACGATTTTTGTTCATCGAACTCACGTTAATAACTATTCCTTGCTCATAGTCGGATGATGAATTAGAGAAGAGCAAGACTGATTGCCGGAATAAATGTAACCAGCAGCAATACGATAACAAGCAGTATAAGGAATGGAGTGGTATGCTTAGCGATCTTTAGCACAGGGACTCCGCTAATTGAGCTTGCGACAAAGAGACTCATTCCTACAGGCGGCGTTACAAACCCAAGCGACAAATTGAGTATCATTATTGCTCCGAAATGTATCGGATTTATTCCGATAGCGGTAACAATGGGGAGGAAGATCGGAGTAAATATCAATACCGCCGATAGGGGTTCCATAAACAGGCCGAATATTATAAGCACGACGAGTATAACCAATATGATCGCGACCTCTGATTGGAACATACCCATAAGAGTCGCTGAAATCTGCTGAGGCGCCTGCATAAGAGTCAGCACGCGGGCAAACACGCTGGCTGTGGATATAATTACAAATATGAGGGCGGTCGTCGAGGCGCTTTTCTTCATAATGGCCGGAATATCCGTTATCTTGAGAGTCTTGTATAAGAATACGCTTATTAACAAGGCATAGACAACAGAAATATTTGCGGCTTCAGTAGGAGTTACAATACCGCCGAAAATACCGCCCAGGATAATGACCGGGGCTAACAGCGCAAATATACTGTCTCTGAAAAGCTGCAGCAAGCCTTTTTCACGCAGGTTGTTGAAATTCTCCATGAGCTTTTCTCTGTCTTCGCCGCCGCGTATCTTAAAGTATAGGAACACATATACCATCAGTATGAGCCCAACGAGAACGCCAGGTATAATACCGGCCACAAACAAGTCGCCTATTGACGCTCCGGCGGTTATGCCGTATACGACAAGGGGAACGCTTGGGGGCAGGATAATTCCGAGGCTTCCCGCAACCGTTACCATTGCGACGACGAAATTTTTATCGTAGCCGTAACTAACCAGCAGCGGTATGGCCATGGCGCCCATCGCGGCTACCGTCGCCGGAGCCGATCCGGTAAACGCGGAGTAAAAAAAGGTGGTGACAATTACCGCTATCGGCATTCCGCCGGTTTTATCGCCAAAAAAGTATGCAAAAAGGTCAAACAGCTTTTTCGATATACCGCCGCTTGCCATTATGTTTCCAGAGAAAATAAAAAGCGGAATTGCGAGAAAAGGGGTAGAGTCTATTACGATAACCATGTTTCTGAAAATAAACTCAGGAGACGCCGGAAGCATGGGGACTAAGAACGACGCTGAAAGAGCCGCTATGCCGATGGAGATGCTAATGGGAATTCCGAGAGCAAGCGTAACAAAAAACACCGCAAATACAACAAGTAATAAATCCGCACCCATAACTATATCATCCTCTGCTTTCTCTCGTCGCGAAGTTTTTTAAATTGCAGCAAGTATTTCGCGTATTTTTCAGCCATACGTACGAGACCCAGGACAAGACCGATAGCTAAAGGCATATACACAATGAAAAATGGTATTTCCATAGCCGGGCTTACTTGCCCGCTCCTCCAAATTGTCTCAATGCTCGTGAAAGCCGGGCGCAGCATATATGTAAAGAACGCGACAACAAATATATCTCCGATATATTCCAGGGGCTTTTTCAGTTTTGGATACAGGTTCTCGAATATGTCTATACGAAGATGTGACATGGTGCGGACGCCGTAACTTAAACCCATGAAAGCCAGGCAGATTAAAAAGTACCGGGAAAGCTCCTCAGTCCAAACCAAGGACGACCTAAAGACATACCGGCTAACTACCTGCGCAAACATGGCTACAGTAATTCCACCCAAACTTATAACCATGAATGTTTCTTCAAAATGATCTATAAACCAGCGGATTTTTTTCATTCGATTTCTCCCTCTAAGGTCTGTTGAAAAATGATGATACGCCGCAAAACTGCGTTAATCAACAGGCCTTCCAAATAGGAACTAATATGTTTTGTTCTCATATAGCAATTTGATTTTGCGTTGTCCGAAAACAAGACCGAAATGCGCGGCTTCAGGCGCATTCTCGGGCGAAGTTTGAGGCTACGCAAAACCAAATTGCTATAACCCATACTCACTTGCGCGTCTCGAAACATTGGCTTTTCCCCGTAATAAGCGGGGAAAAGCCAATGGGGCTATTGCTTTATATTGCCCGATAGTAACGAAGATATCACAAGGTAATATACTTTAACTCTGTGATCTTTCTACGGCAGTCATGAACGCGTTAAACACATCCGGGCTGACCTGCTCTTCAACGAGATCCCAAACGGGAACTGCCAGAACTCTGAATTGCTCGACCTCTTCTGGCGTAAGAGTAATGAATTGGACGCCTTGCGATACCATGTAGTCTATTTGTCTCTGCTCTTCGTCCAGGAGGAACTGCCTTGCGCCTTGGATCGAATTGAATGCGGCCTGATCTATAACGGCTTGAAGGTCTGCCGGCAAGCTGTCATAGAAAACGGGATCCATTACATAACCATTGATTTGATAGAAGTGATTGACTTCCATCGCATAACGTTGATGCTCGTAGAATCTTTGAGCGTAATTGAGTTCAATGGGGTTTTCCTGACCATCGACCACGCCCTGTTGAAGCGCTACATAAACCTCGGTGATTGCCAAAGGTGTGGGATTGGCTCCGATAGCGTCCCAAGTAGCTATGTGGATGGGGTTCGCGCTGGCGCGAATAGTAAACCCTTGCATATCCGCCGGAGTGCGAATAGGCATGTTTGCGGTTATATACCTGAAGCCCGAATCGGCAAAGCCTAGCAGATGGAAGCCGGCTCCCCTATAAACCCCTTGAGCCGCGGCGAAGAAATCCGGGTCGTCAAGCGCCGCGCGAGCGGTTTCTATGTCTGGATGCATGAACATCATATCAAATATCGCCAGGTCGGGCATAAACGCCAAGTGGGCAACGGTAGCGGAAGCCATCATAGTAATGTCGCCTGCCTGAACGCCTTCAAGCAGCTCACGGTCGCCGCCAAGCTGCGCGTTAGGGAAGATATTCATTACTATACGCCCGTTAGATTCTCTTTGGATTTCCTCCTGGAAGGCAAGCATCATATGCTGATAAGCTGTGGCTTCCGAAAAGGAATGGGCGGCTGTAATGATAAACTGTTCTCCAGGATCCGCGGGGGCTTCAGGGGCGGCGGCCTCGGGGGCGGCAGGATCCGCGGGAGCGGCAGGGGCTGCGGGAGCCGCCGGAGCCGCACAAGCCGAAAGCATCATAAAAGCCATAACGGCAGCGCCAATTGCGATAATACGCTTTTTCATTAGAATTGAACCACCTTTGCGTAATAGTTTTAAAGACAAACATGTTGTGTGGGCTTTGCGAAGTGTGCTTCCTCGCGAAGTTCTTACTTGTTCTCTTGAAGAGATTTTCTCTTGACTTCCGGCAGAGGGCTGAATGTTACAACCATGCGGGCGGTTTCATCGCCTGTCACATACATTTCGTGTTCGGCGCCGCGGGGGACAAAAATACAGTCGTTGGGCCCGAAGTCGAAGCGTTCGCCGTCAACTATCTGGTAGCCATACCCCGAGGTATAGTAGAAGACATGATCCGCGTCGGGGTGAACAGCTTTCAAAGCCGCGCCCCCAGGACGGATTTCGGTGATGTAGAACGCGATGTCTTCGTTTATAACAAGTTCCCAGGAATTGCTGTTCTCGTGAAGAGGAGCCACACCAGACTTTACATCTTTTGTGCATACCTTAAATGCTTTTTTCTTTTCCATTTCTAATTTCCTCCTTATAAATAAGTGTTTGATATTATTTGATTACGACGGACTGACATTACTGACTTGTCTTTACTGCGGACACCTCCTCAACATGTTCATGCGTCAACACTCTCGGGAATTGTAACATCCCTCAAACAACACTTCTCTTGCCAAAAAACATATATTATTACATTATAAGTATACTAGCAATTTTCATGCCAGCTCTCTCAATGCGTGATTGATATAATATTAACGTAACATTTTTGGATGATTAAGTGTCCATGGTTCTACTCTGGACATGTGTCATGTGTCAGATGCCATGTATCATTTTGAGATATTCTCTATTATTGTAGCGACCCCCTGTCCGCCGCCAATACAAAGAGTTGCCAGGCCATAGCGTGAACCGCGCCTTTGCATTTCGTGTATAAGAGTAACCAGAACTCTCGCTCCGCTTGCTCCGATAGGATGTCCAAGGGCTATCGCACCGCCGTTCACGTTTACGATCTCGGGGTTAAGCCCAAGTTCACTGACGACACAGTGAGCTTGTACGGCAAACGCTTCGTTAGCCTCTACGAGGTCAAGATCGGAAATTTTAAGACCGGCTTTTTGCAGCGCCTTTTGCGTCGCCGGGATCGGGCCTGTTCCCATAATTTCAGGGGCAACCCCGGCGCTTGCCGAAGCCACAAGGCGCGCCAGCGGCTTGAGCCCAAGGCTATCGGCCTTGCTCCTGCTCATCAGCACAAGAGCGGCCGCGCCGTCATTTATTCCCGAAGCGTTTCCGGCCGTGACGACGCCTTCCTTATCAAACGCGGAGCGCAGCTTGGTCAGGCTGTCAATAGTAGCGCCGACACGCGGGTATTCGTCGACGTCAACCACGATTGGATCGCCTTTCTTTTGCGTGATCGTCACAGGTACGATCTCATCCTTGAACTTGCCTTCCTTTGTGGCGCTCTCGCACTTATGCTGGCTGGAGAGTGCGACGGCGTCCGCCTGCTCTCTTGATATGCCATACTTCTTGGCTATATTTTCGGCGGTGATCCCCATGTGATAGTTGTTGAAAGCGTCTGTGAGACCATCGCATATCATCGAGTCTACAAGCTTGCCGTCGCCCATTCTTTGGCCATAACGCGCCTCCTTGAGTAGGTATGGGGCTTGGCTCATGTTTTCCGTGCCGCCCGCTACAACGACATCAACGTCCCCGGCTGCGATAGCCTGCGCGCCGAGCTGCACAGCCTTGAGACCCGAGCCGCAAACCTTGTTTACAATGAATGACGGAACCTCCAGAGGTATGCCCGCGCCGATTGAAACTTGCCGCGCAACATTTTGGCCAAGTCCGGCCTGCAACACATTTCCTAAAATAACCTCCTGCACCTCGCCGGCGTCCAAGCCTATCTTCTCGAGCGCGCCTTTTACGGCGGCTACGCCAAGAGCCGCCGCGGAAACATCCTTGAACGCGCCTCCAAATGAACCGATAGCGGTTCGCACTGCTGATACTACTACAACTTCAACCATAAAAATCTCCCTTCATGACTTTATTAGACCTGTCAGGCTGCTCTGCAACGCCGTCTATGCGGTCAAATTTTCCGCAATGCATCGTCGTTCCTAGCCTTGCGAAAAATTGCCGCGCAAATCCGGCGTTGCCAAATTTCCGAAGAGGTCTATTATTAATTTTGAGCTGTACGGTAATAACTTGTGGGTATTCGCAGCTGCTCTCTGTACTTGGCGACGGTGCGCCGTGACAGTTTTATTCCTTGCCTTTCAAGTACATTGGCAATTTTTTGATCGCTCAGCGGTTCCGACTTGTTTTCTCTATCAATCAAGGATTTAATCTCATGCTTAATCTCATGTGAACTGACGTCGCTGCCGTTTGACGATTCTACTCCTTGCACAAAGAAATATTTCAGTGGGAAGATGCCGTGAGTACACTCGATATACTTATTCTTCACTGCTCTGCTGACGCTTGATTCGTGAAGGTCGAGCGCCAGGGCGATTTCACTCATCCTAAGTACGCACATATACTGGGAGCCGTCGCTGAAAAATCTTTGCTGGCGTTGAACAATCTCCTTCGCTACTTTAAGCAGGGTTATGGCGCGGCTTGTTATGCATTTTTTGATCCATTGCGCCTGTTTCATTTTTTTGTCGATATATTCAATCACATCTTTTTCGTCTGTTTTTCGCATTGAGTCTATGTACGGCGTATTAAGGCTGAAAGCCGAGATCGAGTGCGTATGCTGCAATACATGAAATTCGTTGTTTAAACTTGCCACAATTATGTCCGGCGTTATGTAGGGGGTCATGTTATTGCTGCCAAATCCGCTTCCGGGCTTGGGGTTAAGACGGCGGATCCGCTCCGCGGCATGAATCGCTTCTTCTTCCGAAACACCAAGTTTCTTAGATAATTGGCGAAGTTTCCCTTTTGCCAAACAATCCAAGTACTTCGACACAATTCGCCGTGCGACATGGTCGTTATTGTCGAGCTGCAGCAGTAAACACTCGGAAAGATTCCGCGCCCCTACTCCGGCGGGCTCCAGTCCCTGAATATAGGATATGGCCTGATCTATCGCGGTCTGAGGATATGCTCCGTATTCCGACATTTCCTTGGCGGATACGCGAAAATAGCCGTCTTCGTCCAAAAAACCCGCAGCATAAACTGCCGCCGGCCTCAACTCTTTTGGGCATCCCAGTGAAACTTGCTCAACAATACATTCCTCAAGCGTATTGAAGCTTGGCGACGCAATTCTGTTGAAAAAATCATTGTCCGAAGATTCGTAATATAACACGTTTTGTCTGTCGCTTTTTGCAAGCGCCGCAAGTCGATCAAGCTTTCTTTCCCGCTGTTCCTCGACGTGAGTCTGAACAGGACCGGCGTCTATATCTATGGTGGGGTTTTCCAGCGCGATACTTTGTATATATTCGTTTAATTCCAAGCAGTTCATTTCGAGAATTTTAATGGACAGCTCCATTTGCGGAGTCATAGTAAGCATTTGGGTCGTTCTGTTTTGAAGTTCCAGCTTCATTACACACGCCTCCATCAAAATGAAGAAATAGGGCTGACTCAGCTAACTCGGCCAGCCCTATGGTTAGAACCTGCGGTCAATAGCGCTCAACGCCGTCTGGAAGGCCGAACTCCACCCCACGAAGCCAGAAGCGGGGCTTCGTGGGGGCCCCGGTTTTCCACCACAGTCCACCCCATAAAGCCAAAACTGGGCTTCGCGGGGACCCCGGGCGTCGCCGCTTCCTAGATTGGCGAAAAATCGCCACGTCCAGCCAGCATTTCGGTTATTGACCGCTGGTTCTTAACATTGACTATTGCTACATTCCCGACATCTCTTCGACAAACTTTACAAGGTACGAGAAGTCCTTTTCAGCATTGCCTTTTGCGATGCTTGACTCAAACATCTGTTTGGTGAGTGCGGTGGCTGGTACGAATACGCCAAGCTGCTTGCCGGTGGAAAGCGCCAAGTCTAAGTCCTTTGCCATAAGACGTGTCGAGAACGCGGGGTCGTACTTGGACTCTTTGAGCGGCGGGATTTTGTAGGAAATAAGCGGGGAGGCAAGCACACTGCCGCCGATGACGTCAAGAGCTACGCTGCGTTCGATTCCTGCTTTTTCGCAAAGAGTCAGAGATTCCGCCAGCATTTGCAGGCTTGTCGCGATCATCATGTTCAGCCCCAGCTTCATAGCGCGCGCGCCGTCGCCGTCGCCCAGGTAGAATTGTTTTGCCGAAAGCTTTTCAAACAACGGAAGAGTTTTGTCATACGCGGTTTGGGGACCGGAGCAGAGCACGGTAAGCGTGCCTGCTTTTGCCAGAACTGTGCTGCCGCTGCATGGTGCGCGCAGGAACTCGCCGCCGTTCGCGTTGATCCCGTCGTTGCATTCCTTGCTGGATTCAATAGAGACAGTACTCATATCGATGACGACCTGGCCGGGCGACATTACCGAGCAGACGCCGCCTTCCCCAAGGATAACGTCTATGAGCGCCTGGGAATCCGCGACCATCGTAAATACAAAGTCCGCGCCTTTTGCGGCTTCGGCGATGCTGGACGCCTGCACGCAACCTTCCGCTACCGCGGGGTCGCACTTGGAAGCGGTTCGGTTCCATACGGAAACGCTGTGACCCGCTTTTGCAAGGTTGATCGACATAGGAACGCCCATGTTGCCCATGCCGATCCATGCTACTTTTGCCATAAGAATCACTCCAAGCTGTTATTATTTATAAGAACATGCATCCCGGCAAGCCGCAGGATGTTATTTCTTCTGATGGGAACTTTGTTATAACTTCGCAGCCGTTCTTTGTGACCACAACTTCTTCCTCGATGCGTGCGCTGCCTGTTCCGTCCTCTGAGGCGCACCATGTCTCAATAGCGAATACCATGCCCTCCTTGAGCTCAAAGGGCCTCTCAATCGAGAACAAGCGCGAGATTACGGGTTTTTCCCACAAGCCCAAGCCGATACCGTGCGCGAATTGCAGCAGGAAAGCCTCTTCTTCGCCTTTGAAGCCAAGCTCTGTCGCGGCGGGCCATGCCTTGGCCACATCGGCGGAGGTGTTCCCCGGCTTTATTTGCGCTATGGAATCGAACAGCCACTTGTAAGCTCTTTCGTAGGCTTTTCTTTGGGCCGGAGTAGGCTTGCCGCAGGAGAATGTGCGGTAGTAGCATGTTTTGTAGCCGTTGTATGTGTTTCCGATATCAAAGTACACAAGCTCGCCGGGACGGATCATGCGGTTGGATGTGGTGTGGCTGTGCGGGTTGCCGCGCATACCGGAAATACAGTTGACAAATTCCACCGACTCGGCGCCCCACTTGAACAACTGCCCCTGAATTATGCCCGCGAGTTCGTTTTCAAACGAGCCCGGACGAAGGGCTTTCGCGACGTCGTAATAAGCGGCGTCAACCATTGCGGCGGAACATTGCAGCAGCTCGATTTCGTCGTCGGACTTAACTATTCTTGCGTCAACCATCGCGCATTGCCCGTCGACGACTTCGACGCCGCTTGCTTCCAGTTGGCGCAGCAGCGGTATGTCGACCAGATCCATGCCCAGCTTTTTCTTGTCCGCGCCGTATTCCTTCAAATAGTGTACAATCTCCGCCGCTTCTTTCTCAACCATGCAGGCGTCTTTCTGTATCGCGCCGCGCATGGAGCCGACGGCCGGCAGGATATGATCCGGGGAAATCCAGGGTACGCGCTTTCTCTTGGAAGGAGCCGCCGGGTCAAACAGAAACGGCTGCTCTACCCCGTCAATCAGCAGGCAGTGGCGGTTCATCTTGTTGCGGCACCACTCGCCGATATGCGTTCCGGTTATGTAGCGGATGTTGTCAAAGTCGTAGCAAAGTAGCGCGCCAAGGCCATACGCCTTCATAAATTCCTTCGCCCTGCCAAGACGGTATTCGCGAAGTCTGTTGAAGTCTATATTGACTTCCCAATCGACCCCATTAAATCCTGATCTCATAATACTAACTCCTTTTCATGATGATAGATATAAAATCAATGACTGCGATCATTGATTAAATATTAGATAGGATACAAACTTATTCTCTGAGCGTCCCAAAGTCTATGTTGTACTTTTTTATTTTCCGATACAGCGTAGCCCGGCTTAACCCTAAGCCGTCGGAGACTTTGCGGATATTTCCCTTGTACGCCGCGAGAGCGTTGCGGATTAACTCTTCTTCCTGCATCGACGCGGTCTGTATGACCGGAGTCGATACATGCGGTTCTTTTCGGCCGCTTTTATCGGCGAAGTTTGCGGGTAAGTCCGCCGGTGTTATGTATTGCTTCTGGGTGACAAGGATGCTGCGCTCAACGATGTTTTCCAGTTCGCGGACATTTCCGGGCCAGTTGTATTTTTCCAACATTCGATATGCTTCCTCTGTGAATCCCAGTATGCTTTTGCCGAAGCTACTGCTGTACTTCATTAGCATATAATCGCACAGCAGGCGAACATCCCCTGTCCTTTCGCGCAATGACGGAATATGGATGGAAAACACGTTGAGACGGTAGTACAGGTCCTGACGGAACGTGTTGTTGCTTATTCCTTCCGATAAATTTCTGTTTGTAGCTGCAATAATGCGCACGTCTACGGGAATGGACTTTTTGCCGCCTATGCGGACGACCTCGCGGGTTTGCAGCACCCGCAGCAAGTTTACCTGTACGTCAAAGGGCATGTCGCCTATTTCATCCAGGAAAATCGAGCCGCCGTTGGCAAGCTCGAATTTGCCGGCTTGTCCGTCCTTCTTGGAGCCGGTAAACGTACCGCCTTCGTACCCGAACAGCTCCGCTTCTATCAGGCTGCGCGGAAGAGCCCCGCAGTTCAAGGCCACAAACGGCGCGTTGGCGCGCGGGCTTGCGTTGTGTATCGCCTGGGCGAACAACTCCTTGCCCGTTCCGCTTTCCCCGACCAACAGGACATTGCTCATATACGGGGCGGAAACTCTGGCAAGCTTCTTGGCTTCCTCGATGCAGTCCGCCCGGCCGATTATGTCGTCCATCATGAAGTGAGCGCTGGAGCCGACAATGCGGTTGACCATTTTGTACACATGCTCTGTCTTGCGGATTGTCACAACAACTTCGGTAGTTCTGGCGCTTTCGCCCGTAAGCAGAAACGCCGCGCACTGTAAGGATCCGAAGAAAACGTTAAACTCAACCTCTCCAGCCTGGTTATCGGTAAGCAATTTTTGAAAGTCAAGCTGCTCCTCGGGAATATAGTTATTAATGTTTGTGCCTATGATCCTGTCCTTTTCGAGATTTCTTATGTTCAGCAGCATTATCGCGAACGAGTTGATCTGGGTAATCTCGCCGGTTTTTTTTGCGATAATTACGCCGTAGTTCATAAGCTCCACCACATGGCTCAGCTTGCCGTTTGCAAGCGCCAGCCGGTCAAAAGATTCCTGCAGCGCTACTTGCTTGGAAATCGCCTCGGTCGCGGCGACGACAAGCCCGGGGGTGTGATACGTCGCTCTGTCCCAAAACGCGCTTAGACACAACACGCCCACCAATTGCTTGTCTGAATTGAAAATCGGTGAAGCGGCGCACATCCATGTATTATGTGGTTTGTAATAGTGCTCGTTTGCGTTTACCACAAAGAACTTTTTCAGATAGATACATGTGCCGATTGCGTTTGTACCTATGCTCTGTTCACTTCTGCAAGCGCCTTCAAGCAAGAGATTTTGTCTGGCCGCCATGAGAGCTTGCTTTTCGCCGATAACCCGCAGAACGTAACCTTCCGCGTCGCAAAGCATCGACAAAAAGCCTGAACCTTTCTCAAAAGAATGCAGATCATCCATAATTGGAACGGCAATATCATAGAGGATACGGCTGTTTTTAATTCTCTGCTCAAGAGCGTCAGGGCTCAGCACATTTTTTTCCATATGATAGGGGTCGATGCCGAATTGCTTGGAGCGTTTCCACGATTCGAGTATTTCTTCCCGGATGTCGTAAGGAATACCGCTGTCAGGGCTATTCCAAAACTGATCCCACGCGGCGCCAACTTGCAGTTGTTTTTCTTCCACGTCGCACGCACCTCCTTGTAGAAATTATAACATGCCTACGTGGTCGATGTAAACACAGGGGAATATATAGAAACAATTGTTGCCATAAAATGACAAACTACTTGAAGTGGATAGCCTTGCCATAAGAGGCCATAAACGCTTCGGGTATGGACTCGCTTACTGTGGGATGCGGGTGTATTGTGGCAATAATCTCATCAATTGTGGCTTCAAGATTCATTGCTAATGAAATTTCTGAAATCATCTCGGTCACGTGGTTTCCGCAGATGTGGACGCCCAGGATTTCACCCAACCGGCCGTCAACGACTACCTTGACCATGCCGTCGGTATCCCCGGCGGTCAGAGATTTTCCGTTTGCCGCCATGGGAAACTTTCCGACTTTGACATCGCCGTACCGTTCCCTTGCCTGCTTTTCGGTCATGCCTATGCATGAAACTTCGGGTTCGATATAGATGCATGACGGAATTTTGTTGTAATCGACCTTTACGCTTCCCCCATAAATATTCTCGACGGCCGCTATGCCCTCGTGAGAAGCGGTATGAGCCAGCATTACCTTGCCGTTGACGTCGCCTACGGCGTAGATGTTCTTAATATTGGTACGCAGCAGTTCGTCGACGGCGATAGCGTTTTTGTTAAACTCGACGCCGGCCTTTTCGGCGTCCAGCCCTTCGGTGTTCGGTACGCGGCCAACCGCCATAATCACGGCATCCGCCGATGCGGAATGCTCTGTGCCGTCGTATTCGTAAAACACATTGTTATCCGATACTTTCTTGACCCTTGCCCCTGTGCGTATTGTTACGCCGTCTTTCTCCAACCGCTTGCGGGCGATTGAGGATACCTCCTCGTCAACCATCGGCAAAATGTTGTCCATAAGCTCTATCACTATAACCTTGCCGCCAAGCGTGTTCAAAAGATACGCAAACTCGATTCCGATAACGCCCCCGCCGATGATGACGGTGGTTTTGGGAATTTCCTCGAGCAGCAGGGCTTCCTTGCTTGTGAGGACATTGTTCTTGCCCTCAAGGGCGATGAAGGGAGGAATAAGTACATTTGAGCCTGTGGCGACGATAAAGTATTCGGAGGTAATGCTTTTGTCGCCGGCAGCAACGGTATGGGCGTCGGTGAAGCGGGCGCTTGCCTCAACAACGGTAACTTTGTTTGCTTTAAGCAGACCCTTGACGCCGCCCACAAGCCGGTCGATCACCGTTTTCCGGCGCTGCTGCAGCTTGGGCATGGATACCTTGACACCGGAGAGGTTTACGCCTTCCACGCCGAAGTCGGCAGAATGAAGTATATCCCGGTAGACGCCCGCCGATTTGAGTAATGTCTTTGTCGGTATGCAGCCCTCGTTAAGGCATACGCCGCCAACGTTGGCGCGCTCTATGAGGCATACCTTCTTGCCCTCCTGAGCCGCCCTTATAGCTGCTACATAACCGCCCGGGCCGCCGCCCAAGACCGTAATATCGTAATCGAAGCCCATACTTCACCTCAAACCAGAATTTTTAGCGGACTTTCCAGAAGCGCCTTGAAGTACGCGACAAACTGCGCCGCAAGCAAGCCGTCTATTAAGCGGTGGTCGACGGTAAGCTGGATATTCATCATTGGTCTGATCGCTATCGCGTCTTCGCCGTGTTCATCCGTGACGACCACAGGCTTCTTGCGTACGGAACTGACTGCAATGATTGCCGATTCGGGCGGATTTATAATGGCGGTGAAGTTTTCGATGCCGAACATCCCAAGGTTGGAGATTGTAAATGTTCCTCCGTTATACTCTTCCGGCGTGAGCCTTCCTTCCTTTGCCCGTTCAACAAGGTCGCGGGTTTCCTTTGCCACTGCCGACAGGCTCTTTTGCTGGACATTCTTGACTACCGGCACGATAAGGCCGTTGTTTCCGGCTACGGCCATACCGACATTGACGCTTTCATATGTGACGATCTGATCGTCTACAAGCGACGCGTTTACGCCGGGATATTTCTGCAGCGCCCTGCATGCCGCCATGACCATCAAATCTGATACGGCAACCTTGGCGTCGCCGCTTTCGTTAAGTTTCTTCCTGAAAGCGTTGAACTCGGTCATGTCAATGCTGTCCGTAAAGTAGAGGTGCGGCGCTGTGCGCTTGCTAAGGGAGAGGCGGTCGCCTATAATCTTGCGCACACCCTTGTACGGCGCTGCGGACAGCACCAACTTTTCGCCGCTGCCCACGCGTGCCGCCTGTTTGTTGGCCGCCGCGTCTACGTCATCTTTCATTACTTTGCCGCCTATGCCGCTTCCTGAAACGCCGGCCAGATCTATGCCGTCCCGTGCCGCGGCTTTCCTTGCCAGTGGAGACGCCTTTATGTCCTTGGCGGTAATTCCGCCCCTAAAGCCTGTCCCCTGAATTTCGGCGACGCTTGCCGGGTCGATGTCCTCTTCGCCTATCAGCTTCCTTGCCTTTGGGGTAAGTTGCAGTTTTTCAAGCGATGTGTCTTTCGCGGCATTGGGAATTACAGTCCCTGCGCTTTCGACCGGTTTTTCAGCAGGAGCCGCTGCGCCGGCCGCGCCTGCTTTAGCCAGTTCGGCGTCGGCGTCTTCGCCAGGGTCGCCGACGACTGCCATCGGCGTAAATACCGGAACAAGGTCGCCTTCGGCAATAACTGTTTTGAGCAGAACCCCATCTCTTGTGGCTTCGACCGACATGACGGTCTTGTCCGTTTCTATCTCGAACAGAGCATCTCCCTTTTTCACGCTGTCGCCGGGCGCGACGCACCATTTTAACAGCTTGCCCTCGTCCATGTTGAACCCAAGCTTGGGCATTATTATAATGTCTGCCATAACACTCTACCTCCGCGCCTAAGGTCTGACCATTTCTCTGATCTTGGCGGCTATCTTCTTTTCGTCCGGGATCAGCGGGAGCTCCAGCGCCGGGCTGAACGGTAGCGGGACGTCGCTTGTACCGAGGCGCTCCATAGGAGCTTCCAGGTCATAAAAAACTTCCGGCATGATTCTGAGTCCGATTTCGCCGCTTATGCCAAAGCTTATATGCCCCTCGTCAACGATCAGAAGCTTTCCTGTCTTTTTGACCGACTTGATGATTGTTCCGGTATCAAGGGGCACAATGGTGCGCAGATCGATAATTTCAACGGATATGCCATCTTTTCTGAGTTCGTTCGCGGCTTTTTCGGCTTTTATTGTCATAATTGAGTTGGTTACGACAGTGATGTCGTCGCCCTCGGTGACAACGCGAGCCTTGCCGAACGGTATGCAGAAATCTTCATCCGCGCCGGCTACGTCGTCAAACTTTACGGTATAGAGCATCTTGTGCTCGAAAAACAAAACCGGATTGTTGTCGCGTATCGCTGTTTTCAGCAAGCCCTTCGCTTCGCGCGCGGTTGACGGCAGCACAACCTTTATTCCGGGGATGTGGGCTATCCACGCGTGAAGGCTCTGTGAGTGTTGCGCCGCCGACGAACGGCCGCCGCCCAGAGGTGTGCGTATAACCATCGGTACGCGTACCTGTCCGCCGGACATATACGTAATCTTGGCGGCCTGGTTGCATATCTGATCCATTGCCATCATAAGGAAGTCGCAGAACATAAGCTCGACTACCGGGCGCATCCCGACCAGTGCCGCGCCGACGCCCATTCCCACTATACCGGCTTCTGAAATAGGCGTATCTTTGCAGCGCAGGTCGCCGTATTTATCACGCAAACCGACGGTAGTCTTGAAATTGCCGCCAATAATACCGACATCTTCTCCCATTATAAAAACCGATTCGTCTCGCGCCATTTCCTCGTCCAACGCTTCGCATATCGCGTCGCGGTACATGACTTGTCTCATATCGTAAATTCCCCCATATCAAAGTTAGTCGACAAATACATCTGTGATTGCCTCCGAAATGTCGGCGTAGGGGCTTTCTTCCGCAAACTTGCAAGCCTCGCGTATCTGCGCCTCTACCGATTCTTTTACGTCCTTTATATCACCTTTGCTTAACAGCTTCATCGCTTCCAGTACGCTTATCGGGTCTTTGTCTTTCCACTCTTTGAGCTCTTCCTCCGGCCGGTATACGGCCGGGTCGCCGACATGATGCCCCTGCCAGCGGTAGGTCAGACATTCGATAAGCGTGGGGCCTTCACCTTTGCGGGCGCGGCCGACAGCCTTTTGGACTTCCTCATAAACGGTAAATACGTTGTTGCCGTCGATTGTTACCCCGGGGATGCCGTAACCGGCCGCTCTCTTGGAAAGTCTGGGTTCCTTGGTGACGCGGCGGATATCCACGGATATGCCGTATAGATTGTTCTCAATTATATAGATGATGGGCAAGTCCCACGCGGCCGCCATGTTGAGGCTTTCGTGAAATGTTCCCTCGTTGCAGGCGCCGTCGCCGAAGAACGCTATTGTCACCGTGTCGTCGCCGCGCAGCTTGGATGCATACGCCGTTCCGGTCGCAATGGGGATCTCCCCGGCAACGATGCCGTTTGCGCCCAAGATTCCCTTGTCCATCGCCATAATGTGCATCGAGCCGCCCTTGCCCTTGGAATATCCTGCCGCTTTGCCCAAAATCTCCGCCATCATTCGGTTTAGGTCGGCCCCTCGGGATACCAGGTGCCCGTGACCCCGGTGAGTGCTGCCTATAAAATCCGTTTCGCGCAAGGCGGCGCACGCTCCGGCGGAAATTGCTTCTTGCCCAAGGTACAAATGCGCAAGCCCGGGCATCAGGCCGCGCTTATAAAACTCAAACACCTCTTCTTCAAACCTGCGTGTGCGGTACATATCCGTGTAGAAGTGTTTTGCCAAACTCTTTTTGTCATAGCTTTCAATACTCATGATTCACGCTCCTGACGTGTAGTGCGGTTCATATATATCACAGCAGCAATTTTTGTGCCAAGTCTATATAATGCCGCTTGAAATGGTCAACAATTATTCGAGTGGATTTCATCTTTCAACGTAAATAGTGAACATGTATCAAAATGATATATTGACACATGTTCACTCATAAGGATTAGCTATTGCGATAAAATTATGTTAAGAACCAGCGGTCAATAACCGAAATGCTGGCTAGAAGCGGCGATTTTTCGCCAATCTAGGAAGCGGCGACGCCGCGTACCCATAGCGGTACGCAAGGAGCCGCTGACGACGAGTGGCGGAA
>WRAW01000060.1 GCA_009780015.1 Defluviitaleaceae bacterium
GAAAACGCGCAAAAAACAAGCCTACGCTCCACCATAAATATGCTTGCCGCCGATTTGAAGTCTAACGGCGGTTCGGTCGTAGCTTGCTATAATTATACGGGTACGCCGTATGTTAAAAACCAAGTGCTGCCGGAAGTGGTATATGCCTACGGCTTACGCGAATCCATAAGCCACGATTACTTAAAAGACTGCGATGCCGTGCAATATATCAATGTGAAAAGCGAGGGTTTCCTCCGTGAAGTGGTGACTAAGTTCCAGAATAAATACGGCGGCAACACTTACGAAGGTCTGATGCCGAAACTCGCCATCTTCGCCGCTACGATGGAGGAAGCAGTCGATGAAGTTCAACCGGCCGTAGAAAGTGTACTTGCCGATTTAGGAATTCCGCTTTCAAGCGTTCTCGTAAATGTGGGCGATGCGAAATATACAAAGGAGGAAGATATCCGACACTTTAATAATCTCGATATCGTTGGTACGGAAGGAAGCCAGAAGCAATTTTTAATACTGGTCAATAAAGGACGGGAAGGTTGGAATTGCCGCTCCCTATTCGGCGTTGCCTTGTTCCGTAGCCCCAAATCAAAAATATTCGTACTCCAAGCCACGATGCGTTGTTTACGGAAAATCACGGACGAACAGCAAACTGCCACGGTGTTTCTGTCAGAGGAAAATTATCAAATACTCAACGATGAACTCACAAAGAACTTCAACATGGAAATAAAGGATTTAAGCAAGAGTGGTGAAAAGAACCCGAAATACCCTGTCCGTGTTCTGCCTCCGCCGCGTAAAATTAAGCTGCGGTCGATAAGCCATGAATACAGCCTAACCGAAAAAGGCTATTCGACCCCTGTAGACTTTAGTTTATCCACGCTTGATTTGACGAAATACACCGCCAAAGCCTACGAAAAAAAGGGTATAACCTCCGAAATAACGGCAAAGGAAGTAGAATTAATAAGTGTAGTCGAACCTATGACTTACAGTTTATTTTCGCTTGTTGGGGAAATTTCACGCTATATGAACATTTCTCCTGTTTTGATTAACAGAATCCTAAACGAAGCAGTTGACGGCATAAGCAAGGTTGTTGAAATTGTAAACAAGCATAACGCTATCGTTGGAGACATAATTATTCCGAGGATTTTTGAAGTCTTGTTCGATGTCGTAAAAAATGTTAAATCAGAAGAGCGCGAACTCACATTACTCCACGAACCCAAAGTCGGCGGTTATTATGAATTTTCAGCAAAGCCGGAACTCGTCGTTCGCCGTGATGATGTATCGTTAAAAGATGAATGGCGCGCTCGGAGTTTCCATGCCGACACATATTGCTTTGATTCAAGGCCCGAAAAGGAATGTTTCTTACAATATGTTTCGAGCGGTCGGGTGAGTGAAGTTTATTTTACGGGTATGTTTACGAGCGAACAGGGCGATTTTTCTGTGCAATACTACGACCCCGAAAGCGGGCGTATCCGTCGGTATTACCCCGATTTTTTTGCGAAAATGACAAACGGTACATACCAAATTATCGAGGTGAAAGGCGATAACAGAATCGACGACCCGATTGTAAAAATCAAAGAAGCCGCCGCCCGTGAAATCGCTGCCGAGAGCGATGTGGAATATATTATGTACGCCGGAAGCGTAATTATGAAAAACAACGTATTAGAACAGGATATGTCCATCGAAGCACAGCTATTTATCTTGGATGAAATGAGAGCAACTGTGAAGTAATCAATAGCGAATTATTGCTTTATCCGGCCAACGATATCGCTATCGGATGCTGAACGTGTTCCACCGGCACACAGCATCCCGGCGTGCCTAATGGGCACGCGTCGTTGTCGTTTCCCGGCCCTACGCAAAAAAATCCCGCGCCTGATGGGACGGCTTTCAACCGGAACAGCTATACAGAATTTTACATCAATGTGGACAATGGCAATATCGTTAAATTTGAGTGGGATGATTAAGCCCAAAACAAAAGGAGTGTTTCAGAATGAGGAAAAGCAAACTTACAAAAAGCATTATAGCTATAATTAGTATGGTTGTTATGCTGTCAACAATAACCGCTATGCCTGTATTGGCGAGAGTAGCACAAGAAACGATTACGGTAAATTTTAACAACATCAGCATTGCCGTAAATGGTCAACTTGCACAGACTGAGTTTGAACCGTTTATTTTTCAAGGCAGAACTTATCTGCCTGTGCGTGACGTAGCCAATGCAATGGGCTTTGGGGTTACATGGGAAGATGCTGCAAACACAGTCCATTTAACTGCAGGAACGGCTAATCCGCACCAATTTACACCTGCTATCGGAAGCGTAAGGCAACAAACGATTACAGTCAATTTCAACAATATCCGAATTGCTGTAAACAACCGGCTTGTGCAGACTGAATTTGAGCCGTTCATTTTTCAAGGCAGAACATATTTGCCTGTGCGTGATGTAGCAGATGCAATGGGCTTTGAAGTAACTTGGGAGGACGCAACAAACACGGTGCATTTGACTTCACGTAATCTCAATATTACACCGAATTATCCCCCGCACCAACCCATAATTCCTGTGCCGCCAATTGGGGAAATCGGCAACATAACCATTCCTGCAAATATCACACCAAGACCCCCTGTAAGAACAGGCGGCCCGGCCAACCCTGCCATTTCAGCACAAAGAGCGGTAGAACTTGCCCGTGACCATCTTATCTCTATAGGCGTGACAAGCGCACGCTTTGACTATATCTATATGGATATAGAGAGAGGTACATGGGTATGGAGCGTAGAATTTGACGGACAGGGCAGAAGTTATGAGTTTTATATCAATGTGGAAACAGGGGCATTTTTACAAGCACCACAAAGAACATCTACAGGAAATACCCCTACCGTAACTCCGTCATCACAACCACAGCAAACCATACCGCCGGCAACCAACAGCACAAGTAATAACAGACCATCCAATCCAGCCATCTCTTTACAAAGAGCTATAGAAATAGCGGAAGCCGACCTTGTAAGGCGTGGCATTAACGCCACTTTCCACAGTAATTCAGGTATGGATTGGGAACGTGGACAATGGGTTTGGGAAATTGAGTTTAGGGTAGTAAATGCCCCAAGAGGACGGCACGTTATTGAGTATTACATCAACGTTGATACCGGCGCTATCGTCAAATTTGAGCAAGGCGATTAAATAAATATTTAGGAGCTGACGGAATATGTCATCTTATGACCCACAGCGCAATCCAAACAAAGATGCCGTAGCACCCTCCAAACGCAAGGGAAAAACGAAGCTGATAATCATACTGCTTGCGGTGGTATTGGTTGCTATTACAACATTTATGTTGTGGCCGAGTAACATATCACGCCAAGAAGCTCAAAATGCTGCTGTATCTCATGTGGGCGGCGGTACAGCCAATCGTGCTGACTTCGATTTTGAAGGCTTGCAAAGGGTTTGGAGTGTAGAGGTATTTTATAACGGTCTTGTCCATGAAGTCTATGTTAGCAGACGGACCGGCAATGTCGTTAGGATGGAAGTTGATAGGTGGGATTAGTTCTGCCGTATAGTTTAGGCAGTTCCGCTTGACACTTGCTGAATCGGAGCACATCCTAATTAAATAAGTTATAAAGTTAATTAGGATCTGTGGAGATATGCAATCATGGCCGCCAACCGAGCCGGTGGCTTGTTCTGCCTCTATAAGGGGCTAACCCCCAACTTGAGTCTAAAGACGCTTTAAACAATTTGCCAACCGTTATTCATTCTCCGGCTGCTGTTGAAGCAGTTTTTTACTTTTTGCCTGTATTCACCTGATCAATTTTTCTGATTGTCACCACACTGCCTATTAGTACTTTTAAACAATTGGTTAAGTTGTTGATGTGCAATTTTAACAATTTAGTTTTTTATATCCTAAATCTATTGACATTATTATGTAACAGTATTATATTTATCTTAGCTGCTTGCATGTAAGAGTTCAAGAATTCTTACATGCAAGCTGGAGGTTCCTATAGAAGGAGGTGTAAATATGAAGTGAGCGGGTTACAGAATTGTCTTGGCGTTATGAGCGGCGTAGATATTTATCAGAAGTTGAAAGAAGACATTATTACATTAAAGCTAAAGCCCGGGCAAATGATAAGTGAGAATGAGATTGCCGGCGTATATAACGTTTCCAGAACGCCGATTAAAAACGCTTTTCTGCGCCTAAAGGGGGAAAAGTACATCGAGATTATTCCCCAAAAGGGTAGTTTTGTCACTTTGCTCGACATGAAGTACATAAAAGACATAATTTATATGCGTTCGGTTCTTGAAATGGACATGTTAAGCTCCATTATAGAGAACAAGCTAACCGACGAGGTCAGCACCAAGCTTGAAGACAATTTGAGCCTGCAAAAAACGCTGATTGAATCAAGCTGCGTTAATCCCTTCAGCTATTTCGAGATCGACAGTGCGTTCCATTATTGCCTTTTCGAGGCAGTCGGGCGCGGACGCATGTGGGATATTATCCAGGACTGTCAGGTGTACTATTCCAGGTTCCGTATACTGGATACTATGATTACGGAACGCTTCACAGGGCTGTACGAAGAACACAGAAAAATAGCCGATGCCCTTAAAAATCAAGATAAACAAGTGCTTAAAGAACACATCTTCAACCATCTTAATGGCAATATCCGAATACTGACCCCAAAAATCGAGGGAGAGTTCAAGGATTATTTTATTCAGCATCTGTAAAAATTATGAGGAGGTTTTTAAATGAAAAAGTATGCTACTATCGTGTCGGTACTACTCGCGGCCACTATGCTGGTAAGCGCGTGTACCCCCACAAACAACGCGGCACCCGCGGCAACTCCGGCGGCACCCGCAGCAACTCCGGCTAACGAGCCGGCCGCTCCGGCGGATGAGCCGGGAGAATGGTTGCCCAATAATGGTAACGCGGCCACAATCCGCATGTCTTGGTGGGGTGCTGACCCGCGTCACGAAGCACTTATCGCCGCTCTTGACCTTTACATGGACAGATACCCCCACATAACGGTTGACCACGAGTTCGGCGCGTTTCAAGGCTGGATGGACAACATGGTAATACAGCTTGCCGGCCAGGTAGAGCCTGACATTATGCAGGTCAATTACGCTTGGGTACACGCGTTTGGCGGCGGCACAAACGTATTTTTAGACCTAAACACAGTAAGCAACGTCTTAGACCTCTCGGAGTGGAGCCCCGAACTTCTTAACTTTATGACTACCGCTGACGGCCAGTTGGGCGCTGTGCCTCATGGTGTTACGGGCCGCGTAGTAATCTATGACCGAGAAATGCTTGCTGAACATGACTTAAGCTCGTTTCCTGCCACCTTTGACGAGTGGATAGAGCTTGGCTCAAGCGTTTCCGTAGGCAACGCAGGCTTGGACCAAGGCAACAACACATACGCGTTCTATCCATTAGGACCCGAAACAATCGACGTCATGTTCCTCCAAATGCTGTATAACAACACTGGCAAGAACATGGAAGAAAACGGACAAATGCTTCATACCGTAGAAGAAGTCCGGGAAATATTCGAAATTATCGGCAGAATGACTGAATCAGGCGCAATGCCGACTTTTGAACAACAAGAGCCTCCGCACGACGCGACCAACCCGGTTTGGATGGAAGGGCGCGGCGGATCGGCGTTTGAGTGGGTAGGAAACATATTCCTTGCCGGCGGAAACTTCATGGAAAACGACCTTGACCGTTTGGGTATAGCCAATCTTCCGGCTGTCGCACCGGGCGGCGGGCAGGCTATTATGCAAAGACCTTCGCTTGGCCACGCGATTTCCAGAAATAGCGACTACCCGGAGGTTGCCGCACACTTGCTTAACTTCCTTTATACCGATGAAGAGGCTCTTCTCATAATTGCGCACCATTTGGGTGTTCCTTTCTCCAGAACCGCCGCCGCAATTGCGGAACGCGATGAAATCATACAGGGGCTCCAGTTAGAAGGCGTAGACTTGCTTATCAACAACCACGGTATCATGAGCCCGCTCTTTGAAGACCCCAATTTGCGCCAGCCGCGGTTTAGCATATTTGAAGCTTTCCGAACAGGCTCTATCGACGCCGAAACTGCTGCCGAAAGGTTTTTGAGTGAACAGCAGTCAGCTCTTGATAACATGAGGTAACAACAATGGAGCAGCCCAAACCTTCTTCGGTATCGGTACCCTTGAAAAAAGTAAAGCGTAAGATTCCAATAGCGCCGTTTGTGCTGTTAATACCTTGGTTTATAGGGATAATGCTCTTTAGGATATACCCGATTATGATGTCGTTCTGGTATAGCCTGCGTGATTTCCACCCCATTATGGGCGACCGCGGTTTTGTCGGGCTTGATAATTACAGATGGCTTTTGTTCGACTTTCCGCTGTTCTGGCGGTCAGTCGAGGCCACATTCAGGTATGTGGTTTTCGGCACACCCATGGTATTGGCTTCGGCTCTGTTTATCGCGTTTATATTAAACTTCAAGCTTAAAGGAGTAAACCTATTTAGGACTATCTACTACGTTCCCTCTATTCTTGGGGGGAACGTAGCTGTATCCTTGATATGGATACAGCTTTTCGGGTCTAACGGCCCGGTAAACACTATCATGATGATGATGGGTATGGAGCCTGTGTCGTGGCTTCGCTCCGAAGCATTTGCTCCGTTTACGCTGATATTTCTTTCAGCGTGGCAGTTTGGCTCGGTAATGCTGATCTTCTTGGCGGCCTTGCAAAATGTTTCGCCGTCACTGTACGAAGCGGCGTCGATCGACGGTGCAAGGAAGTTCAGGCAATTTATATCCATCACACTTCCCATTATAACGCCGGTTGTGCTGTTTAACACAGTAAATGTGCTTCTGCGTCACTTCCAGGAATTTAACTCGGCATTCCTGATAACGGACAGAGGCCCAAACGATGCCACCAACTTCCTTAACATCTTAATTTACGAATATGCCTTTAGACGCTTCGAATTTGGGGTGGCTTCCGCGATGACGTGGCTGTTCCTGGCTGCGATAGGAATATTGACACTGATTTTGTTCAGTTCGTCAAAGCATTGGGTCCATTATAACGACTAGAAGGGGGGCAGAGCAGATGAGCACCAAGAACAAAATAAACGCAGTAGTCCGCTATACTCTGTTGATAGCGGTTGGCCTTCTGCTGGCCTATCCTCTTTTCTGGATGATTGGCTCGGCTTTTAAACACAACGCGGACATCTTCGGTAACCTCAATATCCTGCCGCCCCCGGGGCGCGGCACCACTGAATACTTTGCGGCGGCATGGCAGTTGTCTCCGCGTAATACCATGGCCTTCTATTACTGGAACACTTTGCAGTTCCTTATCCCAAGAGTTATAGGTACAGTGATTTCATGCACTCTGACGGCCTACGCAATTGCGCGCTTCAGCTTCCCCGGCAAGAAGATAGTGTTTACAATAGTTATTGTCACTCTTCTGATGCCGGAGCTTGCCTTTAGGATACCTATCTTTATGCTTTACAGAGACATAGGTCTTCTTGACACATTTGCGGCTTTGTATATCCAGGAGTTCTTTGCGGTGGGTTCGTTCTTTGTCTTTATGATCATCCAGTTCATGAGGACCATACCGCGTGAGCTTGACGAATCGGCCCAAATAGACGGCTGCGGCCCTCTGCGCACTCTGATATTCATTCTTGTGCCAATACTTAGGCCTATCATTATCACGGTGGGGCTTCTAACGTTTATGTGGGGCATGAATGACTTCCAAGGCCCGCTGATCTTCCTAAGCTCGCCTGAGAATAGGGTTCTTGCCCTGGCACTTCGGGGGCTGTTACAAGACTATGACGTGACCAACTTCGGTCAGATTTTCGCGGCGGCTTTCATGGCACTTATTCCGACGCTTGCGATCTTCTTCACTTGCAGTAAGTTCTTTGTGGAAAGTGTCACAAGCTCCGGCGGTAAGGAATAGTTACAAAAGCTATAGAGACAGGGGGGCTGACCATGAAGGTAATAGCGCGGGTTCTCGCACAGCTTGTGGATTTGTTCGCAAGCATCGCTATATTTGTATTTTCTTACATGGTTGTCAACCCTGTCATTATTAATTTTGGCCTGGGCGTCACGGTAAGCGCGGCTTTTACATTGGTTTTTGTGTTTATATTAATAGCGATTGTACAATACTTTTTTATGATGGAAGGACAAACGCTTGGCAAAGCGTTTTTCGGCCTAAAGATGGTTTCGACAGACCCACAAAGGCCGCTTGATACGACGATATTGTTCCAGCGAGAGGTATTTTTGAAGTTTTTTAGCTGTTACCTGATCTGTATACCTGTTCTTTTTGGCCGCCAAGGCGGTCACGAGGTTGCGACCGACACATCTGTGGTTTGGCGAAGAAACGCGTAGGGGGAACGATAATGTACAAAATTTTGATGAACACACCGTTTGGATTTGTTCTGGAAATGTCGAACGAACATATCTATCGGCAAGACAGTCCGTACGAAATTTTTATCGACGACAAGCTGCATTCGGCGGATACTCGGAATGTGGTTTGTATATTTGGGCTTATGCCCAACAGAAATTATCACATAGAAATAAAGGGCACCGGGTTGGACTTCGGCTTTACGCATCAGACCGAGACCCCGGGTTATGTCATAGATGTTACAGACTACGGCGCGTCAGGAAACGGCATAAAAGACGACACATCGGCAATTAACGCGGCGATATATACGGCTCCCGGTGGTTCCGTAATCAGGTTCTCTAAGGGTGTATACACGGTTAGCTCTGTGCTTTTGCGAAGCAATATAGATCTCTACCTTGAAGAAGGTGCGGAAATCCGCCAGAACCCGGACAGGAAACATCTAGCCGTTATCAAGGGCTATCAAAAAAATTACGACTATACAGAAGCCTCGGTAAACGCAACTTGGGAGGGCAACCCGCTTGATTGTTACTCCAGTTTGATACATGGCCACAATGTAGAGAACGTCCGAATTTACGGTCTTGGAATCTTTAACGGAAGCGGCGAAGAAAGCGGCTTCTGGAAAAACCCCAAGGTCAAGGACGTGGCATGGCGGCCACGAAACTTTTTCTTGTCTTTTTCCAGAAATATTACATCAGCCGGTATTACAAGCAGGAATTCATCCGCGTGGAACATCCATCCGTTTTACAGCGATGGTTTGAGGTTCTACGGCCTTCACATAGAATCTGACACAAACTCTCCTAACACTGACGGCCTAAACCCGGAAAGCTGTGACGATGTCGAAATCGTTGGGTGCCGTTTCTGTGTCGGCGACGACTGCATCGCCATAAAATCCGGCAAAGTACATATGGCTCGATACCACTACAAACCCAGCGAAAATATAACAATACGCAATTGCTTGATGGAAGAAGGGCATGGCGGCGTGGTGATAGGTTCTGAAATATCGTGCGGGGCAAAAAATATAAAAATTGAAAAGTGTTTGCTACAACGAACCGACAGGGGGCTGAGGATCAAGACACGGCGCGGGCGCGGAAATACATCGGTTGTGGAAGGCATAGCGCTCGAGAACATAAGGATGGAAGGCGTAATCAATTGTTTTACCGTGAACATGTTCTACAATTGCGACCCTGACGGGCGCAGCCACTACGTAAGTTGCCCCAATCCCTTGCCTGTTGGCGAAGATACTCCTGTTGTAAGAAGCATAACGATCTCAGGGGTAGCAGCGGAGGATATTTCGGGGGCGGCGATATTCCTGTCAGGTTTGCCCGAAAGCCCGATCATCGGTGTGACCTTTAAAGACTCATCTTTTTCATTCCGTGACGGGCGCGAAACCGCTTGCCCCGAAATGATGAGCAACGAGGTTTTGATACCAAACCTGGGTGTGTATATGAATAATGTAGAGGACACAAACTTTTGCCGGAACCGTTTCGAAGGGACTCATGTGACCATAATTGACGGCAAGGAGGAACACAATGTATAGCAAAATAATAGACATGGCAAATAAGTTCATTGACGATTCTTCCCCCGAAAAACCGGCTTGGAACCAAGAAGTACTTCTTGGCCACATAAAACCGGGCTGGAATTATATCGACGGATGTATGATAAAGGCCTTTCTTGATCTCTACGACGCTACACAAGACAGAAGATACTTAGACTTCGCCGACAATTATGTCGATTGTTTTATTAGCGGCGATGGCTCGATACTTGGCTACAAACAAGAAGACTATAACATCGACCATATAAACGAGGGGAAAGTTCTATTTACCTTACATAGGCTTTTCGGCAAGGAAAAGTATCGAAAAGCCATTGATGTTTTGTACAACCAGCTGATGGATCACCCCAGAACAAAGTCCGGCAATTTCTGGCACAAAAAGATTTACCCAAACCAGGTTTGGCTGGACGGGCTTTACATGGCCTTACCGTTTTACGCCGAATACGAAACACTGTTCAACGAAAGCAAGAACACCCGAGACATCTTCACACAATTTAAGAACGTATATGAAAACATGCGGGATACAAGCAACGGCCTTATGTATCACGGCCGGGATGAATCTCACGAATGCTTTTGGGCGGATCCAACAACAGGGTTAAGCAAAAATTTCTGGAGCCGTTCCCTCGGTTGGTACTGTATGGCGCTCCTTAATACCGCCGAAAAGATTGACGAGAGGCAGTTTTACGAAAGAGAAACCTTGATACGGCACCTACGGGAAATAGTGGACGCTGTTTTGAAGGTTAGCGACAAAGAAACCGGGATGCTTTGGCAAGTGACCACAGCGCACGGAAAAGACGGCAACTATCTTGAAACCAGCGCAAGTTGTGCGTTTGCTTACACTCTGATGAAGGGTGCGCGGCTTTCCTTTCTGCCGGAATATTATTTCGGCCGGGGCAAGCGTATTTTCGATTCGGTAGTGTCCGAAAAGCTCAAAGAAACCGCCGAAGGTTTGGTACTCACAGATATTTGCCTCGTCGCCGGTCTTGGGGTATATCAGGGCAAGGGAAGCTATAAGGAACGGGACGGCACATACGAGTACTATATTTCAGAACCGCGGGTAGACAACGACGCAAAAGGCGTGGCTCCCTTTTTTATGGCATATGCCGAAGTCTACAGGAAGGAGAGGGTCAAGTTATGAAGTTGGGTATGCGTGCCCACGATTTCGGCCGCTTCGAACCATCGGACCTTGCGAAAAAGCTTCATGAGGCCGGCTTTGAAACTTGCCAGCTTGCGCTTACAAAGGCCATCAGCACAGTGACAGCGTTTTCGGATATTAACCTTTTAGTACTTGAGAATGTGCGGCGAAGTTTCAGCGACAACAATGTCGAGATTGGTGTGCTTGGCTGTTATGTCGAAATTGGGCATGAAAATAAGGATTCCAGGCTGGCGGAAGTGAAGAAGTTCTTGACAGGGTTGGAACACGCAAAAGAACTGGGGGTACGTATAGCCGGAACAGAAACGACCCACTTTCCCGCTTCTTTAGACATAAAGCGCGAACCGGCCTACGAAAACCTTAGAGATTCAGTACTTCGTATGGTGGAAGCGGCCGAGAAGCTGGATGTAAACATCGGCATAGAAACCGTTGCTGACCACACGCTGAATTCCGCCTTGCTTACAAGGCGGCTTCTGGACGAAGTGAGTTCAAAAAAGCTCAAAGTTATACTCGACCCGGTGAATTTAATCCTCACACAACAAGACATAGACAATCAAGACGAAATATTCAAGAACTTTCTAAATATAATCGGCACAAGCATCTGCGCTCTGCACGTAAAAGATATAGTGTTTAATAACGGCGAAAAGCTATGGAAGAACATAGGTCAAGGCGATATACATTACAAACCTATCTTTAAGTGGCTGCAAGAAAACAACAATGACCTGCCCATTCTACGAGAACATGTAAAACCAAGCAGCTGTGAAACTGATGTACATGCAATACGTAAATTAATGACGGTGTAGATCTATAGCGAATAATATAAAATACGCTGGAGGCGAAAATAATGGCAGGCATATCACTGAAAAACATTTTCAAGGTATATCCGGGTAATGTTACGGCTGTACACGACTTTAGTCTGGAAATCGAGGACAAAGAGTTCATAATCTTGGTAGGTCCTTCGGGCTGCGGAAAATCGACGACACTGCGCATGGTCGCGGGTCTAGAGGACATAACCGACGGAGAACTTTACATAGGTGACAGACTGGTCAACGAAGTGGCACCAAAAGACCGCGACATTGCAATGGTATTCCAGAACTACGCGCTGTACCCTCACATGACAGTCTACAACAACATGGCTTTTGGCCTAAAGCTCCGCAAAGAGCCAAAAGAAGTCATCCGCCAGAAGGTACATGCCGCGGCAAAAATCTTGGATATCGAACACCTTCTCGAGCGCAAGCCAAAGGCTCTGTCAGGCGGACAGAGGCAGCGTGTCGCTCTGGGGCGCGCAATGGTAAGAAACCCGGCGGTGTTCCTTCTTGACGAACCTCTCTCGAACCTTGACGCCAAGTTGAGGACATCCATGCGCTCGGAAATTTCCAAGTTACACAAGAAACTGCAGACGACCTTCATCTATGTCACACACGACCAAATTGAAGCCATGACAATGGGCGATCGTATTGTGGTGATGAAAGACGGCTTCATCCAGCAAGTGGACACCCCGCAAAACCTCTACAACAACCCTGTGAACCTCTTTGTTGCCGGTTTTATCGGCACACCTCAGATGAATTTCCTAAACACGACTGTGCATAAGACAGGCGACAAGTATTTCGCCAGGTTTGGTGAAACCATGATACCCATTCTGCCGGAGCGGGCTTCGTCCGATAATATCGCCAAATATATCGACAAAGAAATAACCGTCGGCATAAGGCCCGAACACTTACACGTCGAGAAAGCCGGAATGGAGCCCGGCGAATATATTTCCATCGACGTAAACATCGACATTGCTGAGCTTATGGGCGCGGAGATTTACATCTACGGAAATTGCAGCGACACGAACCTTATAGCAAAAGTCTTGCCGAAAGACAGCCCTCAAGCCGGGACTGTCGCCAAACTGGCTATAAGCTGTGCTGATGTGCATCTGTTTGATTCTGAAACCGGCATGGTTATTAAATAAACGTGTAGACGATAGAACCCCGCTCATTTTGCTTTGAATGGCCGGGGTTCTTAATTTCTATTTTGCTTCGTTACCAAGAGCTGGAACAGCTATAATACAAGGACAGGCATGATTTATTTCTTGATGTTGGTGCTTCGCTATAGATGGGTTACTTGATCAGCGTGATCAGTGGAAACCCGCGCATAGCCGGCCACCCGCCGCCGCCTCCCGCCCTCTGCGGCTTGTGTGTGCGGCGTAACCGTCGCGGGGATCACGGTCACCGTCCTCTTTACAGATTCGCCGCTCTCAATTTTTGACGACATAACAACACCTCGCACAGTTGATTAAACAACATATGCGAGGCTGTTTGTACGTTATAATCTTGGCGCTTAATAGACAAGCACGACCTTCTTCACCGAAGGATCCTTCCTGTCGATCATCTCGAAGGCTTCCTTGGCACGCTCGAAGGGTATCTCGTGGGAGACCTGCCCCGTCACGTCGATAAGGCCGCCGTTGATGCCGTCAAGAACCTCTTTGAACTTGCCGTTTTGAAGCCTGGAGCCGATGATGTCAAGCTCCTTGGACGTTATCTTGAACTGCGCGATCTCCGACAAATCTTTTAGGAACGACATGGTGACAACCCTGCCCGCGTTGCAGGTTATGTCGGCCAGCAAGGCCAGGGATTCCGGAAACCCGGCCGCGTCTATCGACACCGTGGGAAGCTTGCCGCCCAGAGCTTGCGCCAAGCCTGTTTCGGACGTGTTGACGCAGTGCCGCACGCCAAGGGCGCGGGCTTCCTCCAGCCGCTGCTCGGCCACGTCCGCCACGATCAGCTCCGCGTCTGTGAGAAGCAAGGCCTTGATAAGGCTCTTGCCCAGCGCGCCGGCTCCCAGCACCAGCACGGTGTCCGACGCGACAACCTTGGCTCTGGACACAGCCTGGAAGGCTATGCTCATAGGCTCGATCATCACCGCGTCGGAAAAGCTCAGGTGTTCCGGCAGGATGTAGAGGCTGTCCTCATCGGCCGTGATATATTCCCTGTAGCCTCCGTCGATGTGGACGCCGCGCACCTTCAGCCCAAGGCAGACGTTGGGACGGCCGATGCTGCATGGATAGCACGCGCCGCAGCTGATTATCTGGTCCACGATAACCCTGTCGCCGGGCCGTACCTTTGTGACGTCCGCGCCAACCTTGTCCACCACGCCGACCATCTCGTGGCCCATAACCCGCGGATACGTGGCCACGGGGGACGTTCCGTGGTAGATATGCACGTCGGAGCCGCATATGCCGGCCGCCTTTATCTTCACCAGCACCTCGCTGCCGCCGGAGACCTCCGGCATGTCAACATTTTCAAAGCGCAGTTCCATCGGAGTTACCGTAACCAATTGTTTCATAGCGCACCCCTCTAGTTAAGCAAGCTAGGCAGCCATGTCGTAAGCGGAGGAACATAGGCCACCAGTAACAGAATCAGCAGCAGTGTACCCAGGAAGGGCATGTTGGCCTTCAACGCATCCCACATAGACACCCGGCCGATCTGCGCGGCCGTCGCCAAGCATATGCCAACGGGCGGCGTAACAAGGCCGATCAGCAAGTTCGTGACGGCCATAACGCCAAACTGAACCGGCGACATGCCGATCCCCAAGGCCACGGGCATAAGCACGGGGAACATGATCAGTATGGACGCGATGGTTTCCATAAACATGCCAACGAACAGCAGGATCAAGTTGATTATCAGGATCACAAGGAAGTAGTTGTCCGTAAAGCCCAGTATGGAATCGGCGATGAACTGCGGCACGCGTTCCGTGACAAGTATGGTGGCGAACACGCTGGCCAAGCCCACAAGCAGCAGTATGCTGCCCGCGGAGCGCATAGTCCTTACCACAGCGCGGAAGATGAGTTTGAACGTGAGTTCTTTGTAGAAGCATGTGCATACCAGCAGGGCATATGCCACGGTGACAACCGCCGCTTCTGTCGGCGTGAATATGCCGCCGAGTATGCCGACCATCAGTATCAACGGCATAAGAACCGCGCCTATAGCGGCCTTGGCCGTGATTAGTATCTCGCGCAGGGAGTGCTTGCGCGTCTTGGGGAAGTTGCGCCGGTTGGCGATGAACATAACTTGGAAGAACAGGGTCACGCCCAGCAGAAGCCCCGGCAGTATTCCGCCGGCAAACATACCGCCCACACTTATGGCCACGGCCGAACCCGCAATCACCATCGGCATACTCGGCGGAATTATCGCGGAGATGATCGACGTTGACGCGGTAAGCGCGACGGCGAAATCTTTTTCGTACTCCGATTCCTCCATGGCGGGGATGAGCATGGAGCCAAGGCTCACCACATCGGCCAGAGCCGTGCCGGTTATTCCCGCGAAAAGCTTCGAGCTAAGCACGTTCACCAGGGCCAGGCTGCCCCTGAAATGCCCCACCAGCGAGTTCGAGAGCTTGAGAAGCCTCTTCGTAACGCCGCCCGTATTCATCAGCCCGCCGGCAAGCATGAAGGCCGGAATGGCGATCATAACGAAGGAGTCCATGCCGGCGTAGGTTCTCTGGCCGATAAGCACCAGCGGCGTATCGGTAAACAGCAAGTAGATCATCGACGATATTCCCAGAGAGAACGCGATCGGCACACCAAGCATCAACAGCAGCAGAAACACCACAATCATAACAGCAACCATTTAGGCGTCAACCTCTTTTCCGCGCAGTGATACGCCATCCTGTTCCAAGGAGGTCTCGATCTCGCGTATGTGTTTTTTAAGGGCCTGCTCTTCCGCGCTTTTCTTGTCGATCACGCGCTGCGGGTCGAGAACGTCCAGCAGCCGTTCATACGACTTGAAAACGCCGGAGATTCCGGCAAGGAAGAAGCACATGGGTATCGCGCCGAAGAAGTAGGACATTGGCAGCTGCATGGCC
The DNA here is from genome assembly GCA_009780015.1 of Defluviitaleaceae bacterium. Classification (GTDB taxonomy): domain Bacteria; phylum Bacillota; class Clostridia; order Lachnospirales; family WRAA01; genus WRAA01. The sequence continues at coordinate 15,892 of WRAW01000060.1, forward strand.
ACGGAGGTCATACGCTGGCCCACTTGGATCATCGGCAGAGCGGTGTAACCCGCCACAAAGCAGAATATCGTCACCAAGATTATGCACAGCAGCTCCAACGCCAGGCGCGTGCGAAACGACACAAACTGGAACAACATGTCTACCTGTGCGAACTCGTTGTGGCGTATGGCCAGAGGAGCCGCCAGGCATATCATCCACATAAAGCTTAGGCGTATTATCTCGTCAGTCCACGGAAACACCATGGTCGGCACAAAGCGCGTAGCAACTTGCAGCAGTACGGTGGCGAAGATAGCAAAGAACAACAGGAAGAGCATCACGTCCATGATAAGCTCTATAGTTTGCAGTATTTTCCGCATAGCGGAACGTGCCCCTTTCTTTAGAAAAACCCCGGGGCTGCCGGGGTTGTAAGAGCCTGTTTAGTAGACCTCTTTCGAAACTAGCCGACACCATCTTTGCGGCCAGTTTCACGCAATGCGTCGTCGCTTTTTCCTACGCTGACGCTCCGGATGCTAAACGTGTGCCACCGGCACACAGCATTCTTGC
>WRAW01000061.1 GCA_009780015.1 Defluviitaleaceae bacterium
TACCGCCGACTTCCAAAGCTTCCTCATGGATGAGACCCGCTATGCTTCCCTTTCTTGGACTTTCCCCGATATTGCTAAAAAACTGTTCCATGATGCCGAGGTTTTTGCTAATGATCGCCTGGAAAACTATATGCGCTTGGCTAAATCCTGAATCCACGGCGGGTAATTGCGGCAAAGCATAATCGCTTGTATCAGCGGTGGGCAAGGCGAGATTATCGCTGGTATACGACGTGAATGCCACAATAACCCAAATTTTAAAAATACGGACTCTCCGAGGAATCGGAGAGTCCGTATTTTTGTTGGTTAAGCTATTAGTTAAGCGCCACGCTTTGTTTTGAGTATATGCGTGAACATCAATTCCTATTTTTTTCTAATTCAAGCAGACAAGCATCTATTGCAGATATGGCAGCTTCAAATTCGCCCCTTCTCTTGCTGTTCAAAACCTTTTCGATATGCGGGCCTATTCCGGCAGCTTCTGAATACTTCCTGATCTCGCTTATTCCCTTATTTATCGCGCCTGATTCAAAATCGCTAAAACCTTGCTTGAGTTCACGCAGAGTTTCGGATAGCTTCTCGGAGTCAATAGAGATGCTTGGATTGATCGAAATTGTATTTGTCAGAGCATTATTAATATTTTCGAGAAGCGCTTTGTATTCGGAAAGAAAGTTTGAGTTGTGTTTGATGATATAGTCCCAGTCTTCACGATAACCGGCAGATTCAAGCATTTCAGAAAATTTCGAGAACTCTTCGGCGCCTATGTTGGCTGAGGCGCTTTTAAGAGCGTGAACATAGGTAGTATAAAGACGGATATCTCTGTCTGCAAAGCTTAGGTTAATTTCATCAATCTTCCGAAGGCCCTCCTTATAGAAAACACTTAGAATCTTTCGATATCTGTCGGCCTTACCTCTAACTATAGTGATTCCGCGCTCTACATTTACGCCGTCAATTGTGAAATTTGCAGCATTTGCACCAGGATCCGCTTTGTCCGAACCCATAAACAATCACCTCAATTATTAATACTAGATTTCTTTTATAATATGCACTCAAGCTCGAAATGACGGACGGGATGTATTCTATAATAGGCAGGCAATAAGCGAATAATTGTGAAAGGAATTTTTATAGCTGCTCTGGATATTACAGATGATTGGCGATATTTCGCCGCCGGAATATGACGCGACAAACGGAATGTCGGCCCTCAATGAGTCCTTTATTATCGTGAGCTCCTTCAAAGGATCAGACCCGATGCTAAGCTGGCGAATTATACAGGAAAAAAACAGCGCTGCGGCTACGTCTTGCTCCTGGTTTATCTGCGTTACAATTTCTGATGTCGCAGCCAATATATCGGCGGCCTGAAGTGAGGCAAAAGCAATTTGCGCGCCTTCCGGTATTTTTCCGCGGCACACCGCAAATCCGTTGGAATCAAAGCCGATTACAGCACGTACAAAGGTACGGTTGACTCCGCCGGAGTCCTGCATGGTAACAAGCAGAGGTACAAAGTTGATGCCTGACGCAAGTTTGCCATTGATAGCAAACCCAATATTCTCAAAGTATTTAACGGCAAGCATGTCGTTTATCTCTTTTACAATATGCCCTTCTGACCTGGTTATCATTGGAACAGTGTCAATTACGTTGGATTGCGGCGGAACCGCAGCCACAAAGAAGCGCGGGCTTACATTACCGAAAATAAGAACGTATGTCAATTCACTTTTGAAAGCTTTACCGTTACAAACCGACATACTGCGCTCAAACTTTTCTACGGCGTCGTTTACAGAGAGCGTGCCGAAGACCGGTACGTCTCCGCAAAGGCTTTCTACAATTTCAACATATATGTCTCCTGGTAAGTCTTCGTTATCCGTAACAGTTGGAAACACAAGCGCCATCTTCAGAGGCTTTTCGGAATCATTAAGGGAAGCTTTCATTGAGCGTTCGATAGCTCCGGCATAGTCGTCCACAAGTCCGGTCGTATGTGAAACAGCAAACTCAACATCGTCGCTTGTCAACACAAGCATGGAAAACATATAGTTGTCAATCTCGTCGTTCGTAGCTATCGAAACAGTCGTTCCCCCCACAAGAGGAAAGCGCAGCCTGCTATGAAGAGACTCCATAATACCCGACTCGATAAATTCAGGGTCGCACTGAACAATACCCACGCTGTTGCTTAGGAGGCTAAGCTTCTCGTTTAACTGCTCCTGAAGCTCCCGGCAAGCCAGTTCTATGTCGTCTATTATATATGTTTGCACAGATGCAGTCCTTATCATTACTTATCCTCCTTAATAATTTCCGATGGAAGCCACTTTCTCAGGCAAAGGTTAAGCGCATTAAATTCCAGGGGTTTGAGCAAAATGTCGTCCAGGCGGTTTTCCAGGAATATCTTCTCCGTTCCCTTAATCGCGTTGGCTGTAAGCGCCACAATCGGTACTTTCTCGTTCCAGCCGCCAAGGTTTCGGATGTTTTGGGTTGCTTCCACGCCGTCCATATCCGGCATCATGTAATCCATAAATATGAGGTCATATTCATTGATTCTGGCGAGATTTATGGCCTCTTTCCCGCCTCCCGCCAAGTCTGGGAATATCTCGAAGATATCAAGCATTACCTCGGCGACCGTAAGGTTGGTCGCCATATCGTCCACTACCAGCACCTTCGCGTCCGGCGCCACAAAATCCAAAACTTCAGCCGCGATCTCATATACTCCCTCAGATGCCGGAATATAAGGAATACGTACCGAGAAGGTAGAGCCTTCGCCGTAAACGCTGCTGACCCATATTTCACCGCCCATCAAGCGGCATAGGTTGTAGCAAATCGCAAGTCCCAGCCCCGTACCTACGGTGTTGCGGTTTTTACGGGCGTCCATCTGCTCAAACGGCTCGAACAGCTTGTCGATATCCTCTTCCCGTATACCTATTCCCGAATCGCGCACATCAAAACGCAGTTCATCTTCACCGTCAAGCCATGCGGAAAAAACAACCTTACCTTTATGGGTATACTTAACCGCGTTTGACAGGAGGTTTGTAAGTACCTGCCTGAGCCTGTTTTCGTCGCAGTGAATGTTTCCCGGAATGGTCTCGCTGATCTCGAATCCGATTGAGAGATTCTTTTGTCGAGACATCAGTGAAAACATGGATCGCAAGTCTTCAAGCATAGCCGTCAGGCAAAAATCCACATTGATGGTTTCCATCTTTCCGGCTTCAATTTTTGAGAAGTCCAGTATGTCGTTGATGATGGTCAGCAAGGCGTCGGAAGCCTTCTGTATATCCTTTACGTACTTCCTGTGCTCCGGGTCAAGCCCCAGGCGTTCCAGTATGGAACTCATGCCGACAATGGCGTTCATGGGCGTTCGTATCTCGTGGCTCATAATAGCCAAAAAGTCGGACTTCGCGTTGTTTGCCGCCTCGGCGCGCTGTTTTTCCCGCATGAAGGCCGTCCAATCCACCATTACCACAAGTATTCCCGCCGTAACGCTTTCTTTACCGTCTCCCTTGCCGCCAACGCGCCGGAGTTCTATGGAATAGAACTTGTACTTACCGTCTTTAGAAAAATCTATCCATGTGTCAAAGTCAGCGTCTTCGTTAGAAGACGCGACGTTTTCAACAGCATTTTTAAACATACGCATACTCTCTTCCGAGAGATACTCAGAAAACACTTCCTCATAGGTACGGCCCTTGATGAAGTCAAAATTAGGGGTGGAGGTTGCTATCAGAAGCGCGCTGGTAGACAGGACAAATCGTCCGTATTCGTCCAGCAAAACAATAATACTGGGGCAATTTTCAAGCAATATGTCAGTATAGGCCTTTTGTCTGATATTGGCTGTCGACAAGGCGCTGCCAAGCGCGTCTTTAGCTTCGGAGGCTCGCGTCACTTTATCAAGGAAGCTTTTCGATGTCCGAACTTCGCGGGAAAGCTTGCTGATCTCCATTTTCAGCTTGTTGATTTCCGCGCGAAGAACGGCGTTTTCTTCTTCCATTGAAAACTGGGAGCTCACTATGCATCACCCCTTTGTCGTCAGTTTAATTTCTATCAATTTATGAGATTAGGTTAGGGCGTGTCGACATGAGTTTTTCTGGAATGATTATCAGGCGGTTTTTCGCCAATCGAGGAAGTGGCGACGCCGCGTACCCGCAGAGGTACGCAAGGAGTCAGTGACGAAGAGTGGAGGAAAGCCGACCATAATCATTCCGAAAAATCTCATGTCGACACGCCCTAGAACAGGCATGCCACAAAAGCATTGTTGTGGAAGCGGTTTATCGCTTTGTCTTCCGAAGTTTCCGTCGGGCAGATTTCCCCTCCGGCACATGCCATCATGAAGGGCAGCTTCGCGGCCATCCTTTCGTTTACAAAATTCATTTCTCCGTACTGATCGAGTCCCAACGTCAGGCTGCGGGATATACAAGAGTAAATAAGAAGACCGGACGCTCCCTCCATGTCATGGAGTATCTTCTGTACGGCTTGGCCCGTCGTAAGCAGCACATCGTCTCTGTCGCTCTTGGCGATGTAGAGCGTACTTCCCTCGGGAACGGCTCCGGCGCACAAACCATAGCGTTCCGGGGTAAGGCTGATAAATATTTTTGAAACTTGCGGAGTACCGTCGTTATAGTCAAGCAAGAACGGGAGATGCGACATAGAATACTGCTGTTCACTGGCTTTTGCCAGGCCCATATCCTCGAAAAACGTGTCCACAGGGCGTCCGTTGACGTCCATGATAACGTGCCCGGCGCTCTTGGTTATAATGGCGCCCTTGCTTATAACTCTTTCCGGGGATATATTGGCTATATAAAACTTGGGTGATAGATTGCCGTAAGCCAGAACCATTGTCATCCTGTCTTGATAGTATTCCCCGTTGCAAAGCAGGAAGCAGTTTGAAAAATCTTCGGTATCGTCCACCGCGAGTGTGCCAAAGCACGGAGCCCCGCCCGACGCCTCTGAAATTACGCTCACATATTCGTCGCCGGAGTTTTGAACCATGAACGGCGCAAAGGCGAATATCAAGGCAGGCTTTTCCTTTCTTGCGGCCGCGGCCTCCTTGTAGCTTTCGGCTATTACACTGCCGGGCTCGCTCAGCAAGGATGGCGTCAGCACCTTGACGAACTCGACGTCGTCGCTTGTAATTACCATAACCGTCAAAATAAGCGTATCGGTATGCTCTCCTATAGACTGTGAGGTTGAAATCGTTCCCACAACATCAAACGGAAGGGAGTTTCCGACTGCCTGCGCTATCCCCGACATAACAAATTCATAGTGACAAGCGACAATCCCTATGGAGTTTTTCAACAGGCCGGTTTCAATATTCAGTTGCGATTTAATCTGTTCAACGGCCAACTGAGCGTCGTCAATCTCTGTGGTGTAGGATACAAGAGTTTTAGTCATTGCCAGTTCCTCCCTATGCGCATGCTCGCGCTAATCCTTGCCTAAACTAGGTCAATTAAATTAATTATATAATAAACGGCAGTAAAGATCAATTAACTTTGTTAAAATTCCGTACAATTTGAGTGTTATTCGCCGAAGGACAATCCTAGCAGTCTTGCCTGGTGCAGTATTTCACAGTTTTCGGGTACGGTTTTGAGCTTACCGGCAACCTGGCCAAGAGGAACCGAGGTGATGCTGTCGCCGCGAAGAGATACCATGCGGCCAAACTCCCTGTTTCGTACCATCTCGCCCGCCTTGGCCCCTAAGCGTGAACACAGCGCTCTGTCAACATGGGTCGGGTCTCCGCCCCGCTGGAAGTGGCCAGGCATTACGGTACGGACGTCTTGCATGAGGTGTTCGCGCAATTCCCCCGCAAGACGCATGCCGGAGGTCGAATTTTCATTAATTTTTTTGCGCTCTTTTTTGGGCAGCTCTGCCTCTTTCTTTGTTAGCGCGCCTTCGGCTATGGCTATAAGGGAAAATTTTTTGCCCTGGCTATTACGCTTTTCGATCACTTCGACGACGCTTTTGACGCGGTAAGGTATCTCGGGGATCAGGATGACGTCCGCGCCGCTTGCAAAGCCCGCGTACAGAGCCAGCCAGCCGGCCTTGTGACCCATGAGCTCGATTACAAATACGCGCCCGTGGGAGGCCGCGGTAGTGTGTATGGCGTCGATAACCGAAGACGCTCTCTGCACCGCGCTGTCAAAGCCGAAGGTCATGTCCGTACCGTAAATGTCGTTGTCGATAGTCTTTGGCATTGTAACGACATTTACTCCGTGCTGCGAAAGGAGGTTGGCGGTCTTGTGCGTGCCGTTGCCCCCGAGTATCACAAGCGCGTCGAAGCCGCCCGCTTTATAGTTGCTGAGCATCATGGAAAGCTTGTCTACATCGTTCTCGTCGGGCTTGCTTATCGTCTTGAAGGGCTGGCGCGACGTCCCAAGGATCGTCCCGCCCTCCTGCAATATGCCGGAGAACTCGTGCGGCTCCATCTTGCGCCAGTCCGCTTCGATCAGGCCTTTGTAACCGTCCATTATCCCGTATATTTCCACATCCGGCAACAGGTTGTACAGAGTTTTTGCGGCTCCCCTGAGAGCCGCGTTCAGACCCTGGCAGTCGCCTCCGCTTGTCAGCAGACCTATTCTCATACGTCTTCCTCCTTTTGCGCCTTAGAACCTGTATTCATAAGATGTGAACGGCATCTTGTCGGTCGATTTTCCGCCACTCGTCGTCGGTTCCTCCTAGATTGGCGAAAATCGCCTCGCTAAGCTACCATTCCCACCTATGAATACAGGTTCTTAAACGCCTTCATAGCCATCCGCGCCAGCTCTCGCTGGGAATTTATCACACGACCGCCCTTGGCCTCGACCCGGCGGTATTCTCCGTCGGGGCCGAGTCGCCACGATCCTGAACTGTCGCGCCACATCGTATCCAATATTTTTCGCAGCCGCGATTTGAGCAGCGGTTCCTCTACGGGAAAAGCGACCTCCACCCGGCGGTCAAGGTTACGCGGCATCAGGTCGGCGCTGCTTAGATAAAACTGTGGGTCGCCCGCGTTTTCAAAAACATATATGCGCGAATGTTCCAGCAACTGACCCAGCACGCTATGTACGCGTATATTCTCGCTGCAGCCCTCAACGCCCGGTACAAGGCTGCATATGCCGCGTACCATCAGGCTTACCGGCACGCCTGCGGATGATGCTTCGTAAAGTTTGCGTACGACCGTGCCGTCCAGAATGGAGTTTATCTTAATGCTGATTCCGCACGGAAGCTTCTTTTTCGCGTTCTGTATTTCATCCTCGATTTTGTCAAGGAAGAACTGCTTCATCTTCTTTGGCGCGACGATCAGCTTGTTATATTCCGGCGGATTTGAGAAGCCTGTAAGATGGTTGAACAGCGCCGACGCGTCCGCGCCAAACGCCGGCCTGCAGGTAAACATGCCGATATCGGTGTATATCCTCGCCGTAACATCGTTGTAGTTGCCTGTGGAAAGGTGTACATACCTCCGTATGCCGCCCTCTTCCCGTCGCACCACCAGGGTGATCTTGCAATGAGTTTTGAGTCCCGTAAGGCCGTAAATAACGTGGCATCCGGCGCGCTCCAGGCGTGCCGCCCACTGTATGTTGTTTTCCTCGTCGAAGCGAGCTTTCAGTTCCACGAGCACCGTCACTTCCTTGCCGGCCTCGGCTGCTTGTTCCAGCGCGGCTATGATCTCCCCGCGCCCGCTTGCCCTGTACAATGTCTGCTTTATCGCAAGCACGCGGCTGTCGTTCGTGGCTGATTTTACAAAGTCCGCCACGCAGTCAAAGCTCTCATAAGGAAGGTGCACCATTCGGTCGCGTTCACGGATAGCGGCGAAGATGTCGTCGTGCCCAACGAAGTCGGATGCCGGTACGGGCACAATCGGGTTACGCCGCAAGTTGCCAAGCTCTTTATGTCCCGCGATCTCACGCAGAGCCGAAAGATTGAGCAGTCCGGGAAGTTGTATCACAAATCGCTTGCCGATGCCGAGCATATTGCTCAGAAAGTCGCATAGTTCATCATCGAAGTTTTTGCTAAGCTCTAAGCGGATCGGCTTGCCCCTTTTGCGCTTTTTAAGGGTTCGCTTCATTTCCTCCAGCAGATTATCCGTATCCTCGTCGGCGTCAAAGTCGGCGCTTCGGATAACGCAAAAATAGCCGTAGGCCGCAATCTTGTGCAAATCGCAAATAACCGGCAGATAGTTGGCTATCAGTTCCTCAATGGGCAGGAAGGGCTGAACCGCGCCGGACTGTATTCGGATAAAACGCGGAAGTATCGGAGGCACGGGAATCACCGCGTATACATTGTTCCCTTCCTCGTCAATCATACGCACGCATATGTTCATGGTGTTGTTGGAAAGGAACGGGAAGGGTCTGCTCGGATCAACCGCGAGCGGAGTTATGACCGGTAAGATTTCCTTGTCGAATAAATCCCGCGCAAAGGTGGTTTGCTGCTCGGAAAGGTCTGACATTTTGCATATGTCAATGCCGGATTCTCGCAGCAGCGAGGAAATTTCCATGTAGCACTCCGCCTGACGCATTTGGAAGGAGTTGCCGCGCTCCAGTATTTTTTCAAGCTGTTCCTTTGGGGTCATACCCGAATCGTCAGGGGTGAAGTCATATTTTTCCTGGTCGCGGATGTACGCCATACGCACCATGTAGAACTCATCCAGGTTTGAAGCTGTAATCGCCAGGAAGAACAGCCTGTCGAGCGGAAGATTTTCAGGGCTTTGCGCCTCGGCCAGCACCCTGGAGTTAAAGTCGAGCCAGCTTAGTTCCCTATTATTGAACGGCATTATACAGGACCTCCCCCCATGCTATGGTTTTCAATGCGCAACTGCAGTGCGATTCCAAATACATCCTGGAAAATCGAGGCGCTTTGTCTCAGCACCCATTGCTCTAGCGTATAGTCTTCCCGGATCTTCAGGTGTATAACAAGACTGTTTTCATCGTGGCGCACCCCGACAAGCTCCGCCTTTTGCCGCCGGGAATAGTCAAGCGCGTTGGAAAGATGCAAAATAGCGTGCATCTTGCCTACGAACAAAAGTTCGTCTTCTTTCAGGGCGGCTTCGCGCCAAGCGCTTGTGGTTATGCCGAGCAGGCTTTGAGGGGAAATTATGTTGGCGGCCAGCAGCGTTTCATGGCTTTTAAGCCCATGTATCTGCGCGTCCTTTACCAATGCGTAAGAAGCTTCCGTCGCGTTTATGGTATATGTGTGGCTCCCAACATCGTGAAGTATGCACGCTGTATAGAGCAGCATACTTTGCCGCTGAGAATGACCGTGAAGATCGGACAGTTCCTTGAACAGGGTGAGCGCAAGCTTGGAAATATAGAGCGAATGCTTTGTATCGCAGCCGTAACGAGCGGCAATGTCCAGCGCCGAAGCGATTACCCCGGCGCGGAGGCTCTTTTCATATGTCTGCCGGGCCTTTGGCCTAAGTATCAGATCAAGAGTTACATCAACCATGTTGACCTGAGTGCAATACACCTTCTCTACATTTGTCATTTTTACCAGCAGAGCCAGCAAGGACAGCGCGGCATACAACACCCCGCCCCGGGAGGCGCTCAGCTTGTGCTTCGCGGAAATTTGATCGACCGAGAGCCGGCTGTATGATTCGTATATATCTATCAGCACATTCGAGCGGATCATTGCCATGTTATTGTCCTCAAGCTCCCCGTGAACGCGGCAAAGCTCAAAAAGCGGCTGCATGTCGGCGGCTCCGAAAACGATTCCCTCCGCCGTCAGCATATCGTCCATCCGGCCGGTATTGTAAAGAAATGATAGTAGATATTCTTCGGCCGCAAAGCCGGTGTTCATGGAGTAGTCGGCGGCTTCCAGCAGCATTTCGGACATTTTTAAGAGCCCTGTCGGGATCGTGTACGCAAAGGCTGTCTGTCCGTGCCTTAGCAGGCTGAACGCGGTGATACCCGTACCGCCGTAGATCATCATGATATTCTTGGCTTCCTTGCCGGAAATTGAGCAGTTCATATTCATTGAATTGAATATTAGGGCGTTTGCCTCGATATCGTCCAAAACCTGCACATCCATATTATTCTTGGTGGCAAGATGGTCCAATATATAGGCGCGGTTGGCGGCCTCACGGAGCGCCGTCGTAGCGCTGGCATGTACGCGCGTAACGCCATATTCCCTTGCCACGGCGCAAAATCCGTCAAGAGCCGCGGAAAGACTGCGCATCGTGTCAAATGATATATAGCCGCTGGAAAAGACTTCGCGCCCCATATTTGTCGGCTTATCCAACTGATCCAACAGCACGACGTTTCGCCCGTCCCACTGAGAAATGTGCATCCGCACAACGCTTGATCCGATTTCGACAGCCGCCGCAACCCTTGCTTTATTTCTGTTTGACAAGCTTACGCCCTCCTTGCCGGTTTATGAACAGACTCTAAGAATTGTGTATCTGATATATATTTCAATTATACCAATTTTTTCGATTCCTTTCCACATTTTTTTGAAATTTGAGTGAAGCGATTACTGCACCTTTACACCGTCTAACAACATATGGTAAAGTGGAATACATTATCCTTGGAGGTACTTCTTGATGGATTATGGAAAATATCAACGCGCCGCAGAATATATGCGAAACTGCATGACAGACCAGGTACACGACTGCACACACATATACAGGGTCGTAAACTACGCTCTGCAAATTTTGGAAACAGAGCCTCAAGCCGACGCCGAGGTCGTCGTCCTTGCCGCGCTCCTGCACGATATAGGCCGCGACGACGAGTCAAGCGGCAAGTCTCACGCCGAATCGGGCAGCGAGAAAGCTTACGCTTTCTTGAAGGACGCCGGATATCCCGAGGAAACGGCAGGGCATGTTTCCGATTGTATACTGACACATCGCTATAATTCTAAAAATTCCCTGAAAACATTGGAAGCCAAAATACTGTATGATGCCGACAAGCTCGACCTCTCCGGGGCAGTGGGAACCGCGCGGACTATCCTGTTCGGAGGTATGATCGACGAGCCGATGTACCTGATGGACGAACATGGCCTCCCACGCGCCGACGCTGCCTGCCTCTTCCGCGAATACCTCAAAAAATTACGCAAGCTGACTAACGTATTTCATACGAGCAAGGCGCAAAAAATAGCCGCCCAGCGGCAAAAAACGATGGACAGCTACTTTAAGCAGCTTATCAGGGAGGTAGAAAAGAATCACAAAAGTGGCCTCAAGCTCATTGGTAAGTATTGCCGCCAGTAGTCTTGAGAATGAAACAGCCGCCCAGCGTAAGCAACGACGGACGGCTGTTTTGAGCGGTTTTACGGCGCAAGCGAATATATCACCTGAATATTTGCCGTTACAGTGAGTTCCCCGGCTTGCACAGGCACCTCAAAGAAGTCGGCTTCCATCATGAAAGTCGCGGCGGCAGCCGCACGAGCCACCGGCATATGGGTTCCTCCCAATTCGTTGACGGAAACCACGCCAAGAATGTTCATGCCCAAGGCTCGGGCAATGCTGTCGGCTTTTTCCGTTGCGTTTTGAACTGCCAGCTCAAGGGCTTCATTGTAGGCGGCGCTTCTGTCCAGCACATCGAATTGGATTCGGCCGGACACATTGGCTCCCGCCGCTGTTGCCGCGCCAAGCACATATCCGACGCGGTCGACGTCACGTATCGTCACTTGAACCGAATTTGAGACCTCGTACCCGACAATCTGCGACACGCTTCCGCTGTGGTCAAAAACCGGGTTCATGGAGAAATTTACGGTGCGAATATCTTCCTCCGGGATGTCTTGCGCCTTTATCGCTTCGATTACCGACGCGGTCAAGGCATTGTTTCGGAGCACGGCCTGATGGGCGTTTTCGTCCTGGATGCTTACGCCCAAATTAATCGTCGCTACATCCGGCACAATTGTTACCGCTCCCGAGCCGGATACGCTTACTGTTGGACCCTCGGGCGCGGCGCTTGCGTATACTGGAAATACTGTTAAAAGTATAGCGATCAAGCCGGTTAGTAGTACTACTTTAAGTCTGTTCATATTAAGGACCTCCTCATCGGATTGTGAACCGGATGAACAAAAATCGCTCATCGAACCTTGGTTATACCCACATAACGTTTTATGGCGCTTGGAGTTCCCAAAACATTTGTATTTGGAGGCGACGGCGGCGGATTACGGGTCAGGTCTAATTTTAAATTATAAAGCCGTCCTTCTTTGCGGGGCGCGCGTCCAGCTCTTTCTTCTTGTCCTCGTAGCCTGGGCGTCCGAACATGGCGTAGGTAGCGTTCTTGCCTTCCTCGACTCCCGGTTGGTCAAAGGCGTTGATGTTCAGAAGCTCTCCGGCAAAGCCCGTGGCTACCTCGAATAGATACAGCAGCTGGCCAATGGTGAACTCGTTCACACGCGGGAGCGTAATGGTCATGTTTGGCCTTCCGGAGGAAAGCAGCGCATATTCGGTGGAAAGCTGCTCTACGGTAATCAATTCGTTGTGTGTGGCTCCGCCTAAGAAGCCAAGGCTTGGTATGTCGCCGTATATCTTGGGGATTGTGATTGTCTCGCGGTATTCGTCGACGCCCATGAGCACGACGATTTTGTCGTACGGCCCCTCGACATACAGCTGCACCTGCGAGTGCTGGTCGGTGACGCCAAGCGCCTTAATAGGCGTGGGGCCGACATTTACCACATTTCCGCCGTTGTCGTACTTCTTGCCAAGGGATTCGGCCCAGAGCTGGGCGTACCAGTCCGAAATATACTTGAGCGAGTCCGCGTAGGGCATCATTACCGACATGGGCATACCCTTTCGCATCGCGATGTAGTTCAGCAGGCCGTACATGTGGCCGGGATTGCTTTGTATGTCCTCGTTGTTACAGAGCTCGTCCATATAGGCAGCCCCCGCAAGCAGCGCGCGGATGTCTATGCCGGCAAAGGCCGCCGGAAGAAGGCCGACCGGCGTAAGTTCCGAAAAGCGGCCGCCGACTCCCGAAGGTATGATGAAGGTTTTGTAGCCCTCCTGCTGTGCGATCTTGATAAGGTTGCCCTTCTCGCTGTCGGTGGTGCATACGATGTGGCGGCACGCGTCGGGGCCCAATTTCTCTTCTAACATCTGCTTGATAATCATAAACTGTGACATTGTCTCCGACGTGCTGCCCGACTTTGATACTACGTTGAACAGGCACTTGTCGACGTCGATAATGTCGAACAGATATACCAAACGCTCAGGGTCAACGTTGTCCACGACGTAGAACTTAGGATACCCGCCGCGCTTATCCCGCGGGAGCTCGTTGTAGTACGGGTGGTTGACCGCCTGCTGCACAGCCATCGGCCCCAGAGCCGAACCCCCGATTCCAAGCACGACAAACGCGTCGAACGCGTCCGCCTTTGCCGCAACATACGCAAGTATCTCGTCGACTATTTTATCCTGGTTGTGCGGCAAGTCGCGCCAGTCCATCAGCCCCTGGGCACGCTTAGCCTTCATAGCCGTGGTCGCCGCCGACACCTTTTCGGCCAGCCCGTCGAAATCTTCGCGTGTGAAGCCATAGCCGCCGACAAATTCCTGCATCATGTTGTTGTAATCCAGCCTGATCTTTTGGTTTGCACTGTTCGACATTACAGTTACCTCCATTGTGAAATTATATGTTCATTTCTTGAATCCACGTGATATATGCGTTACCATCTTAGCACAATCAGTAGCTAAACGCAACAAATTCTAAATCGAATGCGAGTGATCTCAAATGTCCGCAGACAAACGTCAAATCGAAATATTTTTTGACTACGCGTGCCCATATTGCCGGAAAGCGCACGAACACCTGGTACAGCTTCTGCCTGAATTTCCAGAGGCAGAACCGATATGGAGGCCGTGCGAATCTCATCCCAGGCCGGAAAGCCACGGTCTGCACAGCGATCTCTGTATACAGGCCATGTTCTTTGCCGCGGAACACGGAATCGATCTGTGGATTTTTCACAACCGCGCCTATTCGCTTATGCTCGATACAGATGTAAACGTAGAGGACATTGACGCCCTTGCCGAAAGCCTGTCAGACCTGCTCGACGCGGACGGCCTGCGCAAAGCCTTAACTTCCGGCAAGCACCTTAGTGTCCAGCAGGACGCCAACGAATACGCGTTCGGGCAGTCGGAGGTTTGGGCGGTTCCCTCATACCGTATGGATGTCAGGAAACTCGACTCCATAAAAGATATCGGCGTAACAAAGGATCAATTGCGCAATTTCCTGGAGGGCGGTGCATAAAATATGCTGATCGACTTAATGAGTTTCCTGGGCGTTGTGTACTTCGTGGCATGGTTTGTATGGCCCTTTGTGTTTGTAATCTCATGTATGCTCGCGATTCAAGCATTTGTAAAGGACGACGGCAGGCCGACAGGCAAGCCTGTCTTTTGGGCAAGCTTTTCCTTGATGGTGATTCTTTCCGGCATAATTTCGCCGCATCTGCATCACTAGGCAAAGAATAGGGGAAGCCCAAAGGCTTCCCCACAATTTGTTACAGCGCAGAGGCTGTTTCGAGCGCGACTTCCATCATATTTGTAAAGGCTGTCTGTCGCTCGAGAGCCGTTGTCGCCTTGCCCGTAAATATTTCATCGGATATGGTAAGTATGGCAAGCGCGTTCTTGCCGGCGCGCGCCGCGTTAAGGTACAGGGCGGCGGCCTCCATCTCGACGCAGAGCACGCCCATTTTTTGCCAGCGTTTCATGGTTGTATCATCGTCATCATAGAACGTGTCGGAGGAAAGGACGTTGCCCACGGCAAGCTTCAGCCCCTTGGCCCGCACCTGGGCGGCCGCCTTCTCGAGCAGACAGAACGAAGAGATAGGCGAGAAGTCGCCGGGCAAATTGTACTGCCTCACAAATGCCGAGTTAGTGCAAGCCCCCTGCGCAAGCACGATGTCGCCGATATGCAAGTCTAGGTTGATAGCGCCCGCTGTGCCGACCCTCATTATATTTTCGACTCCGTAGAAGTGGTATAGCTCGTAGGAATAGATTCCAATGGACGGGCAGCCCATTCCAGAGCCCATTACCGATACGGCCGCGCCGTTGTACGTACCCGTGAATCCCAGCATACCGCGTGTCTGGTTAAATTGTACGGGATTTTGCAGAAATTTCTCGGCGATAAATTTGGCGCGCAGCGGATCGCCCGGCATAAGCACCGTCTTGGCTATGTCGCCTGGTTTCGCGTCAATGTGAGGTGTTGGTGTCATGTGTGTGCCTCCTTAAATGTTATGTTTACTGCAATGTTTGCCATGTATTGTATCACACTATGCCTTTTGTGACAACCGTCAGTTCTATTGCTCTTGCCGGAACATTGCAAGAACAGCGCCTTTTTTACTAAAAACGACTTGACACATATTTTGGCATGATCGTATAATGATGATGTCGTTTACTTCGTCGAAAGGGGGAGCGCGTATGCGCTTTGGAAATATCGCTTATACAGCCATTGTGCTGATTATGTGCGTAGTAATAGTTGCAAGCAGTACGATCACATTTCGCAATGTTTTCATACCGCAAGCGGGTGTTGCGGTTGCGGCGGACGTTGTGCCGGCGGCTGATTTTGAGCTTGCGGCCAATATTCCGGAAGCAGAAGAGCAGGACGCCCCCGAACAGCGCCACATTCCATGGCTGTTTACGGCACACGAAGAGCCCGACTTTTCCGCCACCATTGTCGCAAGCTTCAACCCTCAGCCCGTCACAATCGTTATAGAGAGCGACGACGGCTGGGCATTGATCGAGACGTCCTACGGCGAAGTCTGGGTGTACCTCCGGGAAAACCTCCGCTACATACATAGGGTCATGGGTCTGTTTGAAGAAAAGCCCGACGACGACTCCGACGAAGAAGCTTATCCCATAGATGTAATAAATCCGCAGCTTGTGCGTGTGCTGGATCAGGACGGCTACTGGCTGCAAGTAGAAACCTGGCTCGGCCCTAAGTGGATAAACCTGCGCTTTATGCCTCCGCGCTCAGGGCTTGACGAGTTTATGGCGCGCTTTGGCGGATCCATATCAATATACTATGAGAATCTTGAGACAGGTTTCATTTATACATACAACGCCGACAGGGTATTCTTCGGGGCGAGCATGATTAAGGCGCCATACGCCCTCTGGGTCTACTTGCTGGCCGAAGCCGGATATGCCGACCTGAGCGCCGTACATACCTACACCAGCGCCGACCACTGGGGTGGAAGCGGCTCAATTCAAAGAATGCCGTTTGGTTCCACGTTCACTGAGGCCGAACTTCTGCGGCTTGCCCTGTATGTGAGCGACAACATCGCTTTCCGTATGCTCGTCCGCAGGCTCTACGGCGTAAACGGCTTCCGCGAATGGGTCGAGGAAATCGGCGGCAATCCAAACCTCGTACATACCGTTACATATTCGCACATGACAGCCAACGAGACTGGGCGTTTCGCGCGTGA
>WRAW01000062.1 GCA_009780015.1 Defluviitaleaceae bacterium
CCTACTATACCACGTTTGGGATATCTTGTGCTTTGTTTTTTACTGTTGCTCTTGTTATTGTAATTCGCCGTCCCCGGGCGTCGCCGCTTCCTAGATTGGCGAAAAATCGCCGCTTCTAGCCAGCATTTCGGTTATTGACCGCTGGTTCTAAACTTTGTCAGGAGGAAAAACATGCAACGCAGATGGATAGTATGCTCGCTTATTTTAGCAGTAACACTGACATATGGATGTGTATACGCTGAGCCTCAGCCGGACAATATAACCAACAGATTTGAGTCTATGGGTATAGTACAAGGTAGTGCGTCAGCTACATATAGCTTTTTAGCGCTAACCTTTCGACATGATTCCTACGGAACCCGTATATATCCTAGACACTATGCCGGCGCTTACGCCCTTAATAACGGATACCTTGTGATCCAACTGACAGACATCAGCAGCGAGGCCACAGCCTTTTACACAAACCATCTTGGCCCTGACGCCCGCGTTATATTCGAGCAAGTCGATTTTTCCTACAACCAGCTAACCTCGTTCGGTAATACATTCATGGAAGTTGTTGACTCTCCTATTGTCGGCTTTGGTCTTAGAACTATGGAAAACACTTTCAATGTCACCTTGGATTACCAAAGTCCCAGAAGCGTTGAGGTGTACGAAGCCATTAATGAATTCAGAAGACTCGTTCCTATTCCTATCGATGTAAGACTTGGGGAGCTGGACGTAATTCTCCCCCTAACAATATATTGAAAAAATCTATTGTGAAGATATTGACAAATTACTGCGGATGGATTAATATGTATATAATATCGTATAGGTTGATGAATATAGGAGAGTTTCCCCAGCGGAACACCGAAGAGTTAAGTAGGGATTAGCCAAATCCTTATGAAAATTTCAGGTAAAAGGACTATGTTCGGACGAACTCTGGATTAGGGACGAGAAGTTACACCTACTAAAACAGGGGCATGGCAGACTACTTTGCTATGCTCCTTCATTATTGGGCAGACTATGCAAAATTATATTATTATCACCAACAATCCGCTGACAGCGCGTAATGCCGCTTCAAATAATGTACTGCGCTATTATGAGGGCGTGGACATTCTTAGCATACTGACAATTGTGCGCGCCAACATCCACGAAGGCCATAAATTGGCGACACATCCACTTACAAGTAGCATCAAGCCCAACGAGACACCGTACAAAACAGTGCTTATGTATAGCAGGAAAGGATCGCTGTGCGTGGAATCTCTTGAAATGGTGGAATCCGCCATACGCGTAACCGAGAAGTTTGTGCAGCGGCAACCGCCGAGGTCATGGGACTCTATGCCGCAAAAAATTCTGGATGATCTAGCCATCATAGACTATGACATGATAAAGCAATGGATCACGTAATCGAAAGGAAGGATGTAGCCATGTACGACACAATCATCATCGGCGCCGGGCCGGCGGGCCTTGCCGCCGCACTCTACGCGGGGCGCTCCAGGCTTAGCACGCTGATAATTGAAAAGGGCGCCGTCGGCGGCCAGATCGCGCTTACCAGCGATATTGAAAACTATCCGGGCGCTCTCCACGAGGACACGGGTTCCAGCCTTTGTGAGAGAATGGCGGAGCAGGCCAAGGGATTCGGCGCGCAGTTTGTGACCGATACGGTAGTTGACCTCGAGCTTGAAGGCTCCGAAAAGAAGGTAGTCTGCCAGGATCAGACGTATTCCGCCAAGACGGTAATAATAGCCACGGGCGGATCGCCAAAGAAAATCGGCTGCTCCGGCGAGGCCGAGTTGACTGGCAAGGGCGTATCATACTGCGCTACATGCGACGGTTTCTTCTTCGCCGACCTTGAGGTCTTTGCCATAGGCGGCGGCGACGCGGCGGTCGAGGAGGCCATGTATCTCACCAAGTTCGCCAGAAAGGTGACGATTGTCCATCGTCGCGATCAATTGAGAGCCGCGGCGTCCATCGTTGAACGGGCTAAAGCCAACGAAAAAATACACTTTCTCTGGGACAGCGTCGTGGAAGAGATAAAAGGCAATGACATCGTCGAGTCGATAGTATTCAAGAACGTCAAAACCGGCGAGCTTACCACGCACACCGCCGACGAGGAAGACGGAACCTTCGGGGTATTCGTGTTCATCGGCTTCGATCCGGTCAGCGCGCTGCTGCGGGGCAAAATTACTATGGACGCCGTGGGCTATGTCATCACCGACGACAACATGCACACCAACATAGAAGGAGTGTTTGTGGTTGGCGATGTTCGTCAGAAGTCGCTTCGCCAGGTTGTCACAGCCACCAGCGACGGCGCTATTGCCGCCATGCAGGCTGAAAAGTATCTGCATGAGCATTAAGCTATAACATCAATCTAATATAAAGGAGGAATAACCATGCACGAAGTGGACAAGGACAGCTTTCAGAGCGAAGTTCTTGAATCGGGCGAATTTGTCGTCGTAGACTTCTTCGGCGACGGCTGCGTACCGTGTCAGGCTCTGCTGCCGGACTTCGAGGCGCTGGCCGAAAAGTACCAGGGTAAGGCCAGCTTTGTAAAGCTCAATACTTCCAAGGCCAGACGCCTTTCCATCTCGCAGAAAGTCCTTGGGCTGCCCACCGTCGTAATTTACAAGGGCGGCGAGAAGCTGGAGGAAGTCACCAAGGAAGGCGCAACAAAGGAAAACATTGAGGCGATGATACTTCGCCACATTTCAGCGTAAAGGAGTTGATTCCATGCGCCTTGAATTAGGAAATATCCTAATTAAGGATGTGCAGTTCGGCGCGAACCAAGGCGTAAGCGGCGGAATACTCACCGTAGACCCCGCGAAGCTGCGTGAGATGATCCTCGAGGACGACCGCATTGCCGGCGCCGTCGTGGAGCTCGCCAAGCCGGGCGAAAGCGCCCGTATAACGCCTGTCAAGGATGTAATCGAGCCGCGTGTAAAGGTCGAGTGCGGCGAGATGTTCCCCGGCATGGTCGGAAAGGTGGCTACCGTGGGCGAGGGCCGCACACACGTCCTCAAGGGCGTAGCGGTCGTAACTGCGGGCAAGATCGTAGGGTTTCAGGAAGGCATTATCGACATGACCGGCCCGGGCGCGGAGTATACTCCGTTCTCAAAGCTGCTGAACGTATGCCTTGTGCTTGAACCCGCCGAGGGCCTCAAGCCGCATGAATATGAAGCCGCGGCGCGCATGGCCGGCCTTAAGGCGGCC
Organism: Defluviitaleaceae bacterium; assembly: GCA_009780015.1. Lineage (GTDB taxonomy): Bacteria > Bacillota > Clostridia > Lachnospirales > WRAA01 > WRAA01. Next base: position 3,187 of record WRAW01000062.1, read on the forward strand.
GCCTATATAGGCGAATTCGCAAGGTCTGTTACACCGGACAGCATCGAAGTGTACGAGACCAAGCCGCTGCTGCAGCAAGTACAGCAGTATCCGAATCTTCCCAAGGTTGGCTACGTTTATATGCTGCAAACACAGGGCTTGCTGCACGACACATATGTCTACGGCGTGGACGCCAAGAAAATCGTCCCCACGATCCTCTATCCGACAGAGGTTATGGACGGCGCGATCCTAAGCGGAAACTGCGTCTCGGCCTGTGACAAAAACACCACCTACCACCACCAGAACAACCCTATAATTAATGAGCTCTACAACCAGCACGGCAAGGAACTCAATTTCGTGGGCGTCATTATCACGAATGAGAACGTCTTCCTGATGGACAAGGAGCGCAGTTCCGACTGGAGCGCGAAGCTGACCGAGTACCTGGGCCTTGACGCGGTAATCATCTCGCAGGAAGGTTTCGGCAACCCCGACACCGACCTCATCATGAACTGCAAGAAGATCGAGCGCAAGGGCGTCAAGACCGTAATCGTCACCGACGAATACGCCGGACGCGACGGCATGAGCCAGTCTCTGGCCGACGCCGACCCTCTGGCCGACGCCACTGTAACAGGCGGCAACGCCAACGAAGTGATTCTTCTGCCTCCGATGCAGCGCGTTATCGGTATGCTGGACTACACCGACAAAATAGCCGGCGGCTTTGACGGTTCGCTCCGTCCGGACGGCAGCATAGAAGCGGAGATTCAGGTAATCACCGGAGCAACTAACGAGCTCGGCTTTATGAAAATATCAGCCGTAGAGCTGTAGAGTCCGGGCGCGAAGCGTAATTCAGGTAAAGGGGCAGTGCCCCAAGGTTTAATCTTTTGGAAAGGTTGGTCAACATGGGATTATTTGACGGCAAGAAAGTCGTAGTAATCGGCGACCGTGACGGAATTCCGGCGCCGGCTATCGACAAGTGCCTTGAAGGTACCGCGGTCGACATAGTGTTCTCGACTACGGAATGCTTTGTCTGAACCGCCGCGGGAGCGATGGATCTGGAAAATCAGAACAGGGTCAAGGGAGCGGTAGACAGCTTTGGCGCGGATAACGTGATCGTGCTCATAGGAGCTGCCGAAGCGGAGGCCGCCGGTCTGGCAGCCGAAACCGTTACAAACGGCGACCCCACGTTCGCAGGTTCATTGGCGGGAGTCCAGTTGGGACTTCGCGTGTATCATGTTGTGGAACAGGAATTCAAGGATTATGTGGACGGAGCCGTATATGACGAACAGATCGGCATGATGGAAATGGTATTGGACGTTGATTCCATCGTCGGTGAAATGAAGTCGATGCGTGAACAGTTCTGCAAGTTTAATGACTAATTGCGAAAGGAGGATGCACTTTTGAGCAAACTTCGTGTCGTACACTATATTAACCAATTCTACGGCGGAATCGGCGGCGAAGAGCACGCCGGCCACAAGCCCGAATGCCGTGAAGGCATCGTAGGCCCAGGTATGGCCATTAACGGCGCTTTTGGCGATAACGCCGAGATCGTAGGAACCGTGATCTGCGGGGATTCCTATTTCAACGAAAACGTTGAGGAAGCGACCAAGGCGGTACTTGAGATGGTCGCGAAGCTCAAGCCCGACGTGTTCATCGCCGGCCCGGCGTTTAACGCTGGTCGCTATGGTATGGCGTGTGGAGCCGTGTCTAAGGCGGTCGCGGCCGATATAGGCATACCTGTGGCCACAGCCATGTATGAGGAGAACCCAGGCGTTGATTCGTTCCGCCGCGATGTGTACATTCTAAAGACGGGTGATTCCGCAGCGGCCATGCGCACGGCGGCTCCGGCTCTTGCGGCGTTCGCGCTCAAGCTGGCCAAGGGCGAAAAACTCGCCCCCGAAGCCGACGGGTACTTCCCACGCGGCGTCCGTAAGAACGTATTTGTCGAAGAGACAGGCGCAAAGCGCGCCGTGGACATGCTTATTAAGAAGATGAAGGCTCAGCCCTTCACTACGGAATACGCGATGCCGCAATTCGACAACGTGGCCCCGAACGCGCCTGTCGCGGATATCACAAAGGCCACAGTCGCTCTGGTGACGTCCGGCGGCATAGTGCCCAAGACCAACCCCGACCGCATCGAGTCGTCGAGCGCGTCCAAGTACGGAACGTATAGCATAGCCGGGGTCAGCGATCTGACCGAGGCCAGCCACGAGACCGCCCACGGCGGATACGACCCCGTATACGCTAACGCCGACGCAGACCGCGTACTTCCGGTCGACGTAATGCGTGAACTGGAAAAAGAGGGCAAGATAGGCAAGCTGTACGAAACATTCCACACAACCGTCGGCAACGGAACATCCGTCGCCAGCTCCAAGGGCTTTGCCGCGGAATACGCGCAAAAACTTGTGAGCGCCGGCGTTGACGCCGTAATACTGACCTCGACCTGAGGCACTTGCACACGTTGCGGCGCAACGATGGTTAAGGAAATTGAACGCGCGGGCATTCCTGTCGTCCATGTTTGTACGGTAGTACCTATATCACTTACAGTTGGTGCAAACCGTATCGTACCGGCTGTCGCCATTCCGTACCCGCTTGGCGACCCAAGCCTTGAAAAAGCCGAGGAGAAAAAGCTACGCCGTAAGCTGGTCGAAAAGGCTCTTGCGGCACTGCAAACCCCTGTGAGCGAACAGACAGTGTTTGAAAAGTAAACAAAACAGCATCCATACTAAGGGCGGTGGAAACACCGCCCTTAAAGTCTTGACATATTACGATGTTATTGGTTACAGTATAAGTTATATAAAAACCATTATATTCAGCTTATAGCTCGTATTTTGTATGGAAGGAATGAGATTACTATATTTGATTTTGCTAAGGATTGGAAGATTAAAACAAGACTTACTATTTTGATTGCGGTTGTTATTTCGATAAGCTTGATTGCGGTAGTTATGGTGCGTACAAACCAAATGCACTCTGATATGATTGAAGGATTTAGCAGTCATCTTCAGAGTAACGTGGTACTGCTTAACACTGTGCTGAATCAATGGAACGAAAGCGCCCTGGCGCTGCTTAATACAGTACAAAGTTTTCCACAAGTGCGGGATGCGCTGCGAGGTGGTGACGCCGAAGCCGCTCGTGAGGTGTTGAGAAACCTTTTTAACAGTAACATAAATTTGGGCGATTTTAATCTTTATGACGGCATATTATTGTTTGGCTCAGATTTCTACCTTGTAGCTGCGGCGACAGATGCCCTACCCTTTACAAATATCAGCCAAACCCCTTATATGGAGAACGCCGAACAAGCTCGTCTGGGCAATGTTTGGATAAGCGATGTTAGTCAGAGTCCTGCAACCGGACTGATGCAAGTATGGTATTCAATGCCTATAATGGACTCTAACACCTTCATGGGTATGGTCGCGATTCCGGTTAATATCCAGGGTTTATCATATTTCATATACCAAGGCGGTTATGTCTCGGATGCCTTCTCTCTTAGCATTGCGGACCGGCAGGGTATGATATTTTTTTCCGACAGGGAAGGATACGTAGGCCATATCGTTGATGATCTGGGTGTTGAACAGGCTCTTGGGCATACTCCTTACAACGTAATGTTTGGACATACGTCATCTATAACGGAAGTCGACATGCTGGCTTATATAACCACCAACGCCACCTTTGGATGGACGATTATAAGTTTTGTGGACAGAGTGCCCACTGCCGATATTGTTCTTGCAATATTGCCAACGCAAATTCCAACAGTCGCCGGAATAATAGTTGCGGCAATAATTCTGATAACCGCTGTTTCAAGAGCAACTAAGCCGATGGAAGAGCTTGCGCACAAAGCCAAGCAAATGGCTGCGGGAAGTATCGATCAGGACTTTAGGTATATGGATAGAAATGATGAAATCGGTCAGGTGTCCAAATCCTTCATGGAAATCGTGAGAACGTTGAATACGATTAAGAGCGACTTTAAAGCAGCGGAAAAGAATATTAAGTCGGGAGATATTCTGTACAGACTTGAAGACGCCGGTCTTGAAGGCATATTCAAAGAAATGCAGGACAATGTGAACGGAATCGCTTCTGAGCTGATCGACTTCTTGGAGATTATCGCAGACCCGTTAATGGTCTTTGACAGCAGCCTTAAAATAAAATACGCCAACAAAGAAGCCCGTAAATTCCTAAACATAGAAGAAAAAAGCTATTATAACACTGATATGCAAGGGCTAATTCCAGATATTTCAAGTGTACGTTCGGTGGCCGAGTGTTTGAAGAGTAAGCAAATGAACCAATTTTTCTCGAATGAAGCGCAGATCAAAGTGAGAGGCGAGGTATACGACATAGAATTTAAGTGCGTTGCGCTGGTTGATATGTCCATAGGGCAGCTTACGGGAGTATTTATGATACTTAATGATTTGACGTCTGTAAGAAGGACTGCCAGGCATCTGGAAAAGATAGCCTCGTATCGTCAGGGAAGGTCGGAGCAACTGACATCAACAATCAGTTCCGCTTTTGATAAAGGCAACTTGAACATCCAAATGCCCCAAAATGAACTCTATGATGACGATACCAGGGAAGTCGCCGAGTCGTTCGACAATATGGGAAGGATACTCATTAACGGCGTAGACAACATAAAGAGCTACATCGATGAGCTGCAGGAAATTCTTGGCGACATGTCCAGGAAAAGATTTGACGTGGAGATACGCGGGCAGTACATTGGCGACTTTACCGCAATAAAAAATTCAGTAAACACAATTATCAACAATATGAACATCATATTTTCCGAGATGTCATCGGCGAGCGCTCAGGTCAAGGAAGGTTCCAGCTCAATAGCCTTTACGGCACAGGAAATGGCCGTGGACTTCCAGCAGCAGCTACACAACATTACGGAAATAAATCAGGCTGTTGACAAGGTTTCAGACCAGGCGAAACAAAACGTCAGGAGCGTGCGGGAGACCGCCTCGCTTTCCGACGGGGCCAAATCGGAAGCCAGGATGGGCAACAATCAGATGCAAGATTTGCTTGCGGCAATGGAGGGTATACGCGAAAGCTCGGATACCATATCGAAGATCATTAAAATGATCGAGGATATAGCGTTCCAGACGAACCTGCTTGCGCTTAACGCCTCTGTGGAGGCCGCAAGAGCAGGTGAGCACGGCAAGGGCTTTGCCGTTGTGGCCCAGGAAGTGAGGAGCCTGGCGTCGCGAAGCGCAAACGCCGCCAAGGAATCGGCGGATGTGATCCGGGATTCTATCAAAAAGGTGGACGTTGGGTCGGATATTGCCAAGAACACAGCCAAGACACTGCAGCAGATTGCTGACGTTGTTGAAAACATGGATCATGCCATCGGAGAGATATCCACGTCATCGGCCACGCAAATACATGAGCTCGAAAGCATTGAGAAGAGTATTAAGAATCTTAGTATGTCAATTGAAAAAGAGACGGATGTCGTTACTCAAAACGCTACAACCACACAGGAGCTGACAAGCCAGGCGGAGGTGCTGCTTAGCATGATCCGCGAGTTCAGGCTTAAACGCTAGACTATAGTAATATGACCTCGAAACAGTAACAAAGGAGTGGTGCGGGAAATCGGGAGATTTCCCGCTGTTTACCCCGACGCGTGTTACTGTTTGAGAGGCATATTACATTACTATAATACACAATCAGAGAGGGAGATAAACATGTCTTTTTCAGTCCTAAGGGGTGCGGCCTATGTACTGGTGCATACGCCCGATCTAACTTATCACAACGGAACTACGCAGACGACCGAAAAAGCTACGAACCCGTCGTCGGAGTATCTGCAAAATTTTCATAAGCACCTTCGTCCGTTTGAAGATGTGGTGGCGTATCCGCCAAACCAGACCTACATCGGAAATATCACTCCTGAAGAACTTGGCTCGTTCGAGATGCCCTGGCACGACAAGAAGGTCGGTTCGGCCGATAAATTCGGGCGGCTTGGAGAGATAATGCCGCAGGATATGTTTTATGCGCTGATGAAGCTGGTGGATACGTTTGAGCTTGTAATGCTGGAAGAGGGATTTGCTGCCGAAGCCGGGCGCAAGCTTGCGCAGCATCCGCTGTTCAAGGACGCGGCAGGGCTAAAGCCGGGTGTCGGTATTAACGAAATAAATGCTCAAGTCAACGATCACCACGCCGAAGGACTGTATCACAACGGCGCGCTTGTGGGCTGCGTAAAAAAAGGCCACGACCTCGACGCCAACCTTAACGCCCATGTGCTGCATGAAAACCTTGTGGCGAAGGCGTCGGGCGTGCTGGCGCTTCGCAACTTGATCGACAAGAACGATATCGACCCGGCACAGGTCGACTATGTGATAGAGTGTTCGGAAGAGGCGTGCGGAGATATGAATCAGCGCGGCGGCGGCAACTTTGCCAAGGCTATCGCGGAGATGTCGGGGCTTGTGAACTCTACCGGAGCGGATACGCGCGGATTTTGCGCGGCTCCTACGCACGCGCTGATACAGGCGGCGTCGCTCGTGAAAGCGGGGACTTTCCGCAATGTGGCGGTCGTGGCCGGGGGATCGGCCGCAAAACTCGGCATGAACGGCAAGGATCACGTGAAGAAAGGCCTGCCTATTCTTGAGGATGTGCTGGCGGGCTTTGCGGTGCTCGTTTCCGAGGACGACGGCTCTTCGCCGGTATTCCGCAATGACATAGTGGGGCACCACAGCGTCGGAACCGGGTCGGCGCCGCAGGCGGTTATAACTTCTCTGGCGGCAAGTCCTCTCGACGCGAATGCGTTAAAACTGACCGATATTGATAAGTATTCGGTTGAAATGCAAAATCCCGACATTACTAAGCCAGCCGGCGCGGGCGACGTTCCTGAGGCTAATTACAAGATGATCGCCGCCCTTGCCGTAATGCGTAAGGAGATCGAGCGCCCCGCGATTGCTGATTTTATCGCTAAACATGGGATGCCGGGCTGGGCTCCGACACAGGGCCACATACCTTCGGGCGTGCCGTACCTTGGCTTCGCGCGTCAAGCCTTGACGGAAGGCGGTCTCAACCGTGTTATGATCGTAGGCAAGGGCAGCTTGTTTCTTGGCCGTATGACAAACCTTTTTGACGGCGTATCAATCGTGCTTGAGCGTAATAAGGGAGGGGCGGAGCCGGAGGGCGCGACTGCAGCCAATGTACAGGCTTCCGCCAAGAAGCGCGTTCGTATCGGTCTGACGTTGTTCGGCAGCGAACACGGCGCGGCTAACATGGTCAAGGGCGCGGAGCTTGCGTCCCGCGAGGACGACTCGTTCGAGATCGTGTTGATTGGCGAAAAGACCAAAACATCCCTTAATACGGTAGAAGCGGCGGACGACGCCGACGCGCACGCAAAGATGGAGAGAATGCTCGACAGCGGCGAACTCGACGGCTGCGTGACAATGCACTACAATTTCCCAATAGGCGTAGCAACCGTGGGCAAGGTGACAACCCCGGGGCTTGGCGCCGACATGCTGCTTGCCACAACTACCGGAACGTCGGCCACCAACCGCGCCGAGGCCATGGTGAGAAACGCCATCGCCGGAGTCATTACCGCAAAGGCGCTGGGCAACGAATCGCCGAGCGTAGGTATTTTGAACGTGGACGGTGCGAACCTTGTGGAGCGCTCCTTGCGCAAACTCAATGAGAACGGGGCGGGAATACGTTTTTCGGAGTCAGTCCGGGCGGACGGCGGCGCGATAATGCGCGGCAACGATTTGCTGGCGGGCAGCGTCGACGTAATGGTCACGGACACGCTCACGGGAAATATATTGGTTAAGACGCTGTCGGCGTTTACTACGGGCGGAAGCTACGAAGCCACGGGATGCGGTTACGGGCCTGGTATCGGTGAGAACTATTCGCGTCTTGTGCTGATTCTGTCGCGCGCGTCCGGTGTCCCGGTCGTGGCGAACTCGCTCAGGTACGCGGCACAGCTTGCCAAGGGTAATCTTACGGCTGTTGCGCGAAAGGAGTTTACACGCTTCGCAAAGTGTGGTCTCGCGGATGTTTGTTCGGGGATTCGTAAGACCGGCGCCTCCTCAGACGCTCCCAAGGCAGAAAAACCTCTTCCCGCTAAGGAAGTCGTTACCGCGGAACTGCTCGGCATCGACATAATGGAGCTTGAGAACGCGGCGGCGCTGTTGATGGAATCCGGTATATACGCCGAGAGCGGTATGGGCTGCACCGGGCCTGTGGTGCTTGTATCCGAGGCGAATGCGGCCAAGGCCGCCGAAGTGCTTACAAAGGCCGGATATATCGCTTAAATATCCGCTCAACAGCAAAAATAGACATAGCGTTATAGCCGTTAAGGTTATAACGCTAATCTTTTTGTTGGCTAAATGTTAATTTTTTATGAAATATGTCAAATTTCACTTTCATTTTTTTTCGTTTTGATGTACAATAGCAAAGATATAACATTATCGGATATTTGGCAGGTATTTATAGAATTCTAGATTGACTAGGAGGAACGGTATGTTATCGAATCAAATCTTGCAAAATTGTATTGACGGCACAAAGGCCATTACTAGAAGGGAGCTTGCAGTAATTGAGCGCGAGGGCAAGATCATTGCCTCGACCAATGACTCGGAGGTTAATTCGATTGTCGAATCCGTTGAGAACTTTATCGCTTCTCCGGCTGAGAGCCAGCTTGTCCAGGGATCGCACTATTTCAAGGTGTTTGATAACGGAGTTGCGGAGTATGTGGTGTGTATCACCGGCGAAGACGATGAGACATATCGCATAGGAAAGATAACGGCATTCCAGATTCAACACTTGATAATAGCTTACAAGGAACGTTACGACAAGGACAATTTCCTGAAGAATCTGCTTCTGGACAATCTGCTTCTGGTGGACATCTATTCCCGCGCTAAAAAACTGGACATCGAAAACAATGTGCGCCGCATCGTATACCTGATAGAAGTCGAAGTTGACAAGGACTTGAATGTTTTAGAGATTGTAAGAGGTATTTTCCCGGACAAGCTCAAGGACTTCGTTACGGCCGTAGACGAAAAAAGTGTCATACTGGTCAAGGAGCTGACCGATTCGGAGCATCTTGAGAGCATCGGCCAGACGGCGCGCATGATTTACGATACGCTTACCGCGGAGTCGCTCAGCAATATCCACATCGCAATGGGTACTATCGTAAGCGACCTCAAGAATGTTTCCCAGTCTTACAAAGAGTCGAAGATGGCTCTCGAGGTCGGAAAGATATTCGAGCCGGACAGGTTTATCGTCAATTATGAAGAACTTGGTATAGGCAGGCTGATTTACCAGCTTCCCGTGAATCTCTGCCGAATGTTCATCAACGAAGTGCTTCATGGTACTTCCATGAGTCAATTCGACTCGGAAATACTCGTCACGGTGAACAAGTTTTTTGAGAACAACCTCAATGTGTCGGAGACGTCGCGCCAGCTATACATCCACCGAAATACGCTCGTGTACAGGCTGGACAAGCTGCAAAAGCAGACAGGGCTTGACCTGCGCAACTTCGACGACGCTATAGTGTTCAAAATAACTCTGATGGTGTCGAAGTATCTTGAACATATCGAAAATATGTTGTATAGCAAATGAGAGCGTCGTCTGAAATGATGCGCTACCCATTTCCCAGAAAATTTTGCTTGCAATCGTCGTAACAATGTGTTAATATATTAATAATATATTAACTGATTGCTAGAAAGAAGCTGTTACAGTGATAACCGTAAACAATGTGACAAAGGTATATGAAAATGGCGCAAGCGGACTGGATCGCGTCTCTATTTCGATCAAGCCCCGTGATTTTGCGTTTATTATCGGAAGCTCGGGGTCGGGTAAGTCGACCCTTATGAAGCTGTTACTCAAGGAGATCGAGCCGACGTCCGGCGAGATAATTATTAACAATATAAACCTTGGCGGGCTTGCGCACAACGAAGTCCCATACTTCAGAAGAAAGATCGGCGTCGTGTTTCAAGATTTCAGATTGCTGCCCAACAAGACGGTGTATGAGAACGTCGCGTTTGCCATGCAGGTCGTGGAAACCAGCAGCCGCGACATCCGTCGTACCGTGCCGGCGATACTTGCCATGGTCGGTTTGCAGCGTAAGTCTAAAGCATACCCAAACCAACTGTCGGGCGGTGAGCAGCAGCGCACCGCGCTTGCCCGGGCGATAATCAACAAGCCTCCGATTCTCCTGGCGGACGAACCAACGGGCAACCTAGACCCCGATACCGCGTGGGAAATAATGGACTTGCTGGAAGATATCAATAATCGCGGAACAACTGTCGTTATCGCAACCCACGCCAAGGATATCGTGGACGAGATGCAAAAGCGCGTTATAGCACTGCGCAACGGCCAGCTCATACGTGATATAGAAAAGGGCGGTTACGAAGATGAAGTTTAGGACGCTTAGCTATTATTTGAGCGAAGCCTTCAAGAGCCTGGTACGCAACAGGCTCATGACTCTGGCTTCGATACTGACGGTTTTTTCATGCATATTCATACTCTCGTTTTTTTACAGCGTCGCCATGAATATTGACTATAATCTGGCGCGGCTTGAAGGCAGCCTCAGTCTTTCAGCTTATATTGTAGACGAAATTGACGAGGCCCAAGTGCTTGAACTGCTTAATGAAATAGATGCTATAGAAAATGTGGCGGAGATCGAATTTATTTCCCATGAAGAAGCATTCAACAGATTTTTGGAAATGTTCGCCGACGATCCGATGTTTCGGCTTGGGCTGTCTCCCACTGACTTGCCGCGCTCCTTTGTAATTACACTGGAGGACGTCGGCGAGTACGCGTCTGTGATCGCCGCACTGCAGCAAATGGTGAATCAGGGGCGCGGACTGGAGTTTGTGCGTTATCATCAGCACATAATCAACGTAATTACGACGCTTAATACCGGTATACGTATCGTCAGCGTCGTAATGATACTTATACTTATAGTACTCGCAAACGTCATTATTGTGAATACGATCCGCATAACCATCAACTCCCGCCGCAACGAGATTACTATCATGAAGTACATCGGCGCAACCGACTGGTTCATACGGTGGCCGTTCATCATCGAAGGTATGCTCATTGGGCTTATCGGCGCCGCGTTGCCCGTGGTTATTGTATGGTTTGGCTACAACGGTTCTGTTGACGCGATATACAACAGCTTCTTTATGATTGAAGATGTACTGATATTTAGGTCTGCCGCATCGATCTTTGTGGTGTTGCTGCCGCTGGCGCTGTCTATCGGTATGGGGATCGGCGTGTACGGCTCGATTATATCAATGCGCAAGCATCTGCATGTATAAGAACCTGCGGTCAATAACGCTCAACGCCGCCTAGAAGGTCGAACTCCCCCCACGAAGCCGGAAGCGGGCTTCGTGGGAGCCCCGGGCGTCGCCGCTTCCTAGATTGTCGAAAAATGCCGCTTCTAGCCAGCATTTCGATTATTGACCGCAGGTTCTAAAAGGGTTGTTCTTAGTTAGGGGGAATTGTTTTGAAGAAGTTGAAGAGAAATTTGTCCGTGATGATGTTTGTAGTACTGATAGCCGCGCTGACGATGCCTGTCGCCGCGGCAACCGTTGCGGATCTTCGTCAGCAGCAGCAGGATCTTAGGAACCGCCGGAACCAGGTGGAGCGCCAGCTTGGGCAAACCGCCGCGGCTCAGGCTCAGGCCCGTGAAGATATCGCGTATCTGGACTTGCTGTTGGAAGAGGCAACCTTGGAGCTTAACCTGATTACGACCGAGCTGGATGAAACGCGCTTCCATTTGGATACCACTTTGTATGAGCTTGCTCACGCTGAAATCGAGCGCGAGGAGCAGTGGGAGCTTTTCACCCAGCGGGCCCGCTTCATGTATGTGCACGGAGGGATGGGGTATCTTGACGTATTGTTCAGTTCGCAAAATCTTTCAGATCTGCTGAACCGGATGGAGTACGTCAACCGGATCGTGCAGCTTGATCAGAATATCGCCAATGACCTTTTGGCGACAGAGGAACGTATAAGGGATCACAGCGAAGTTGTTGAGCGTCAGCTGCGCGAAGTGGAAGTCCTCGAGCGTGAGCAGCGTACGGCATACAATACCTTTGACACGCGCTTGCAGGATATAAGGCATCTTTACGTAAGGCTTAATAATGACGCGGCGCTGTACCAGCAGCAGATCGATACGCTTACACAGTCCGGCAACCAGGTCGAGGCCATGATCCGCCAGCGCCAGCAGGAGGAAGCTCAGCGTGTTGCTGCCGCTGCCGCTGCCGCCGTTGCAGCCGGCCAGCCGGCTCCGCCGCAGCCGGCGTCCCAAAGGTTCCCGGCGCTTCCGGGTGGGCAGCTTGCGTGGCCGGTACCGGGGGGCGGATCGGTATCGTCGGGATTTGGACCGCGCGTTAATCCTATTAACCGCCGCAACGAATTCCATACCGGAATCGATATCCCCGCGCCAAGCGGCACAAATATAGTTGCCGCTCACGATGGAACCGTTATATCATCTGGCTGGATGGGCGGATACGGCAACACCGTGGTAATAGATCACGGCGGCGGATTGTCAACGCTTTACGCTCATAATTCGTCAAACCTTGTGTCGGTCGGGCAGAGCGTTACACGCGGCCAGACCATCGCCAGGGTTGGCTCCACAGGCTTTTCGACCGGGCCGCACCTGCATTTTGAGGTCAGGGTCAACGGTTCCCCAGTAAATCCTGTGACATATCTAAGGTAGGGCGAACTGGTCGGTGAACCACCTCTGAAAAAAAGTTACCGCATGAATGGTAGTATAAAAATTTCATAGTATTACCAAAATAAGAATTAAAGTAATATGATGCAGTTGGGAGCGTGCCTGATTGACAGTTAGGGCGTGTCGACATGAGATTTTTCGGAATGATTATGGTCGGTTTTCCTCCACTCTTCGTCACTGGCTCCTTGCGTACCTCTGCGGGTACGCGGCGTCACCACTTCCTCGATTGGCGAAAAA
>WRAW01000063.1 GCA_009780015.1 Defluviitaleaceae bacterium
AGTGCTGTAGAGGATAGGCTGGAAGTCGGCTTAAGAGACTTGGAAAACAATGGGGAATTGCTGCAGTCAATTACTGGCTTTAACTGGGTTATTAGTTGTATTTAGATTGCGAATTGGTATAAGAGTGTGTACGTGCCTATCTCACACTTATAATCAATTAAAGGAGGGAACGAAAATGTCAAATTTAAGCGATTATGATTGGTTTGTTTATAGTGTATCGCATAAATCGAAACCTTGTCCTCAGAAAAGATGCTCGTCGACTCCAGATACGTCGAAGCCATGTCCACCTAAGTCGGGTTCGCAGAAGCCATGCCAGCCCAAGCCATGTTGTCCATGTTGTGCCGGTCAACAAGGCCCAGCGGGTCCGAAAGGCGATCCAGGCCCACAAGGCCCGGCAGGACCGAAAGGTGAATCCGGTCCGCAAGGCCCGGCAGGCCCGAAAGGTGAACCCGGCCCACAGGGCCCGGCGGGTCCGAAAGGTGATCCTGGCCCACAAGGTCCACAGGGCCCACAAGGTAATACTGACCAGCAGGATTAGCCGGCCGGCAAGGCGAATCCTGCTTACAAGGCGCATAACATCATAGACTCTTTAGGGTTGGACAACATTCCAACCCTTTTGTTAATCTCAAACCATTGATTAATTCTTCTTCAGAAGGTGGAACAAACATTGATTCCACATAATCAAACATTTCGTCTGTTACCTCAAACATAAATGTTTCTCCACGTTCCTCGTTGCGCTTGTGCAGCCTTTTTCGGCGTTCTTCAACAGGTATGTCCAAAAAATGTACCGAAACATTAGCGCCGTGGCTGGCTGGCCATTCACGATAAAACTTTCTCGATTCTACATCTGCAAAGCCAAAATCTAATATTATATTAATACCTTGTTTAATCAAAAGTTCAGCAATCTGTCGTATTTGGGTATTGCAGCGTTCAGTTCTTTCTATAAGCCAATCAAAGCTGTGCATTTTGGGATCGTAATCAGCACTGTATAGTGTTTGCATCCAAGAGTCTATTGAAAATCTAACTGCCTTTTGCTGCGCTGCAAGTTCTATAGAATATGTTGATTTTCCAGCCGCTGTATTTCCGCATATTATAAATACTGTTGTACTCATTTAATATCTCCTATATCTTTGAATTTGCGCTCATGTTTTCTGGGCTCCTCTTCGCGGTCATATATACCAGCGCCGCTAAAGCAGGAGGTGAAAAGAGCTTGCCCGCCAAGCCCTGATATTGTATATTCCCAAGCACAAGTTATCCGGTATTTGGCAGGCCGGACATAGTCATTATGTCGCAGACCAATGCGACGATAAGGCCTGCGCCGACTAAGCTCTACGCCGTAGACTCGGCAGGCTTTGGTTACGATTGCGTTAAGCTTGTTCTTGATGTTTTCGTCCGGGCCGTATATGAAAGACTTCCCGGACGAATGTTCGCACAGGCGCACGACCTCTTCGACCTGCTCGCCGATATTTCCGAGAGGACTACGTTTACTCCGGGCGCGGAGCGCTTTTGAAAAACCAGTGCCAGTCTTTTTTCTGTGCCGGACGGAAAGCGATTGAGCGCGACGATGACTACTCCTTTGTAACAACTAAGAAAACGCATGAATCATCCACTTCCGTTATCTCGTATTTGAAGCCGGAAGCTTTCCCGATTGCATCCATGTCTTCCAACGAATGTGTAGTTGCCTGAAATCCATCCTTGCAAATAATAACTACATTTTTTGTTCTCTCCATATCAATTTCGCCTAAAAGTCCCTTATCTGCCTGCTCACAAAACCAAGCCAGCCGATATTCCCAAAATTTTGCGCTATAACTGCTGATAAACGCCATACCACCAAGAGATACTTGATCCATTATCGTTTTTATATACTCAAGCGGTTGGGTCTTCATTGCGGACAGCCCGTTCTGCAAACATAATACTGCGTCAAAAGTTTCGTTGAAGCGCAAATTGTGAGCATCCATAGCCAGTAGTTCCGCATTGGATATATCACTCAAATATTCCATGCCAAATTCCACATTGTCCTGTGAAATATCAATGCCGACAATAAATTTACAGCTTGATGCCAGTTCTTTCATTATATGGCCATATCCCGCACCTAATTCTAAAACATGTTCAGTTCCTCGCAAGTGCTTCCTTACAAACGAAATTTCCGAATCAAGGTACTGCTTCACCCTTGAGTGTTTAGTCTGATATACTTGATAGAGTTTTTGCGCATTTAAACTATTTGCATAAAAGTTTTCTTTCAAAGTGACCACCTCTCTGCCTTTCTTGAATAAACGTACCGACCAATAGCGCTATTAACAGTAGATTAAGAAATAATGAATGAACTATACAATAAAACTTACTGGTCTGTCAACATTGCGGCGTCTAATTTACGTCAATTTGGAAGAGGCGTAGTATCAGTGAAAATTCCCTTTTGTCAAGAGGATAGCTTCTGGAAACAGAAGAGTTTGTAGAGACTATGGCAATTTACACAAAAATCAATCGCAAAAATCTAATGATTCGCTTATTGACATGCAATCTAAACTTAGGATATAATTTAGTAAATATTCCTCATAAAATTTATTGTACTTTTCAGTTGAGTTTAGTATTTTGAGTTGCATATAACTCGCTGTTAAAGGAATATGAGTACGAAATAGGGGGTGATTTCAAGATAAATAGGCAAAATATGAATATCAAACGAATAATAAACAAACACTAAAACAAACTAAAAAACTCGAAAGGGTGAAAATGAAATGAAGAGAACATCTATCAAAACTTTTACAATCCTTTCATTACTGACTACCACTATCATTTTTTCAGCTTGCGCGCAGCAGCAATCTACGCCGCAGGCACCGCCTGCGCAGCAACAGCAGCAACAAGAGCCGGCTCAAGAAGTTGAGGCCGAAGTTGATTTTCCAACCAGAACTATTAACATAACGGCGCCGTTCGCGCCCGGCGGAGGTACGGATTTATCGGCAAGAACTTTCCAAACCGTTGCTCCCGCGTTTTTCAACAACGTAAACTTCACTGTTTCAAACGTAACCGGCGGCGGAGGCGCGGTGTGGTTTTCGCAGGGCTTTATGCAAGAGCCGACCGGCTATGAGGCAACCCAGGTTACGGTTGAAATAACTACGCTTCCATTGCTGCAGGACGTTCCCTTTACGGTTGACGATTATGCCTTCATAGCTATGTCGGCGAATAATACCGCGGCTATAAGCGTTCTTTACGACAGCCCTTGGGAGACTATCGAGGACTTCCTTGAGGACGCGAGAACTCGCCCGGGTGAGGTCTCAATCGGAACCTCCGGCCCGAACGCTATTTGGGATCTTCACGCGCACGCGGTATCGCAAGCGGCTGGTGTAACCTTTAATCATGTTCCGTACGAAGGCGCGGCGGCGGCAATTGTTGCGCTTATGGGCGGCGAAATAGACTCTGTGGCAGTTTCGGCGAACGAGGTTCATACGCATGTTTTGGATGGAACATTTAGAGTTCTGGCTGTGGCGGCCAATGAAAGGCTTTCATTCCTGCCGGATGTTCCGACATATCAAGAGTTGGGCATCCCCGTGCCTGCAATCGGAGGTTGGAACGGTATGGCGCTTCCGGCGGCAACACCGCCGGAGATTATTCAAAGGTTTGCGGAGCTGGCGGAGCAGGTAATGCTTTCAGACGAATTTCTGGAATTAATGGAAAGGCAGAACCTCACAGCGGTCTTTATGAATCATCAGGACTTCACCGCCTTTGTAAGAGAGCAGTCCGAGTTTTTTTCCAATCTCATTGTTGATCTTGGCTTGGCTGAATAGGTCGAATTAATAATACTGTCTATTGCTTGGATATAATTGAGAACTCTGTAATCCTGAGCCGAAAGCGAAGGATCTTGAGTCGTGAAATACCATCAAGGTCCTTCGCTTCGTACAGGCCGGCAAGGGTTGCGGCAAGGGGAAATCAGCATGAAGATCGCAACAATAATCGTTACTCTGGGCTTCATAATATTAGGAGCCGTTTTCTTTTCAATGGCCTTGGATATGAGGGTAGGTTCGGGCGGGGACGTGGGCGCGGGTTTCTTTCCCCGAGCAATTAGCATGGCCATGGTTATTTGCGGCATTGTCATAATAATTCAAGAATTACGAAAGAATTCCCAAGAGCCTCTGATAAATGTTTTCATTATAAAGTCTCTGCTGATGGGGGCTGTTACGGTTGTCTATGTCTTCCTGATGGACAGCGTCGGATTTGTGGTGCTTACACCGATATATGTCATTTTGTTCCTGTACCTGCTTCAGCAAAGGAGTGCCTGGAAAAACATAGCCTACGCAATAGGCATCACCGCTTCGGTATACATTGTTTTCAGGATATTTTTCAATGTGCGGCTGCCTTTATCATTCTTAGGAATATAAGGAGCCTCTGGGAGGTGGAAGGACATGGAATTAGAGCTTTTCGCAAGCGCGCTGAGGAACGTGTTTGAGTTCAACACATTCTCCTCAATGGTGATCGGGCTTGTGCTTGGCGTGCTGAGTGGCGCGCTGCCCGGGCTGACCGCTACAATGTCAGTTGCGCTGCTCTTGCCGCTGACATTCGGAATGGATCCGCTGTCGGGTATACTTGTTCTGATCTCGATTATATTCGGGGCGATCTACGGGGGGTCTATACCGGCGATAATGCTGAAAACCCCAGGTACGCCCGCGGCGGCCGTCACGGTGCTGGACGGATACGAGATGGCCAAACAAGGCAGCGGCGGAAGAGCGATGAGTATATCCATAGTTTCGGCAGTATTCGGCGGCTTGTTCAGCACTGCGGTTTTGATCTTGGTCGCTCCGCAGCTGTCAAGAGTTGCTCTGCAGTTTAATTCACCTGAATACTTCGCGCTTGCCGTATTTGGGTTAAGCATAATTATAAGCCTTTCGTCGGTATCGCTTTCAAAAGGCATAATGATCGGACTCTTCGGCCTGCTTATATCCATGGTCGGCATCGACGCGATATCCGGCGTCAGCAGATATACATTCGGAAACGTGAACCTTTTCGGAGGCTTCAGCTTTATTCCGATGTTAATTGGAGCGTTCGCGCTTTCCCAGGTTCTGGTCATGATCGAAGAAGTGTACATGGGCAAGACGACCGAGCCGCCAATTAAGATGAAGAGCGTATTCCCAAAGCTGGCGGACTTGGCAAGGTGTAAGTGGACGATGCTGCGCTCGGCCGGAATCGGAGCGTTCATTGGTTCGATTCCCGGTACGGGGGCGGATATATCCGCTTTTTTGGCTTATAACGAAACCAAGAGGTGGTCAAAGAACAAGGACAACTTAGGCAAGGGTGAGATAGAAGGCGTCGCCGCGCCGGAAACAGCCAACAGCGCGACGGCCGCCGGATCGTTTATACCTTTGTTAACCTTGGGGATACCAGGAGATTCCACCACAGCGGTAATTCTTGGCGCACTTATCATGCAAGGGGTTCGTCCGGGACCTTCGTTGTTTAATGAACAACGCGAGCTTTTGTACAGTATTTTCTCCGGGATGATAGTGACAAACCTGCTGCTCCTGGTGATCGCGTTTATCGGACTCAGGTTCTTCATGAAGATACTCACTCTGAAGAAGGAATTCCTAATTCCCGGAGTAGTCATCCTATGCGTAATAGGCGCTCTCGCTATTAACAACAACTTCTTCGACGTGTGGGTAATGGTGTTTATGGGCTTTTTATGGTATATACTGACGAAGTGCGGATTTCCGCAGTCTCCGCTGATTATCGCGCTGATACTCGGGCCTATGGCCGAAAGAGAGTTCCGGCGCTCGCTGATAATATCCAACGGAAGCTACTCTATCTTCTTTGAAAGTCCAATAGTTGTGATCTTAGTGTCGATAGCAATGATAACGTTGTTTATGCCCGTGCTAAAGCCGATGTACAGAAAACTGAGAGGTAAAGAGGTATCCTCGCAATAACACATCCTAGATTCTATAGATAAGGAGAGAAAGCTATGAAAAAACTGTACGGAGTCACCACCGCGATGGTCACGCCTATCACTTCTGACAATAAAGTCGACCACGGCGCCCTGGCGGACCTTACAAGGATGCTTGTGTCAAAAGGCGTCAATTGCCTGTATCCCTGCGGCACAACCGGGGAGATGTTCAGACTGAGCGTGGCGGAACGCAAGGCGGTCTTGGAAACCGTAGTGAAAGCTTCCGAAGGCAAGGTAACCGTTTATTCCCACTGCGGCGCAATGAACCAAGAGGATACAATCGAGCTCGTACGCCATGCCAAGGACTCGGGTGCGGACGGTGTGGGCGTTGTTACGCCAATCTTCTTCATACAGAACAGACGTGAACTGGAGGAATACTTTGTGGCTGTTGCGGATAGTGTTCCCGGCTTCCCGGTCTATCTCTACAGCATTCCGCAACTTGCCATGAATGACTTGCCTGCGGAAGTAGCGGCAAATATTGCAAAACGCTGCGACAATGTAATCGGCATCAAGTACAGCTATCCCGACATAATCCTGACAACCGACTACTGCAACATAAAGGACGGAGACTTCTCTGTGCTGCAAGGCTGCGACAGGGCGATGGTTGGGTTTATGGCGGCGGGATGCGACGGAACCGTATCCGGTATTTCAGGTGTGTTCCCCGAGCCCTTTGTAGCAGCGTACAAAGCATATGCCGAGGGAGACTTGCCCAAGGCTCAGAAGCTGCAGAAAATCTGCGTGAAGTTCTGCGATGTGTTAAAGCGCGGCGCCAACATGTCCTATTATAAGGAAGCGCTCAAGATGCGCGGCATTAACGCCGGATTTATGAGAAAGCCCCAGCTTGACATCGAACAGGCCGAGATTTTGAAGCTGGAAGCCGAGCTAGAGACTCTCTGCAAGGAATCGAACATAAGCATGAAGATATAGAAAGGGGTGTCGAGATGCTTTCGCACGCAGACTTGTTAAAGCTGAAACGCTGGAACACACCGACAATCTACAACGGTTGGGAGCAAATTACAAAGCATCCGAGAACGACGTGCTTTAACCTTGGGGAAGTGCGCGACTTTATGCCCCAAATGGGGCCGATGGTCGGCTATGCCGTGACGCTGCAATTTGAGCCGTCTAAGCCCGAGCACGCCAAGAACAAGGACGCCTGGCTGGAGTACCGGCGCTATGTGGCGTCTGTTCCCGGGCCTAAGATACTTGTGCTCCAGGATATGGACCAGCCAAATGTCTACGGCTCGTTCTGGGGCGAGGTAAACGCGAACATACACAGAGCCCTGGGCTGTGTGGGCACAATAACCGACGGCGCGATCCGGGATTTGGACGAGATGACAAACGCCGGATTCAAAGCTTTGGCGAAGTGCCTGTGCGTAGGGCACGCCTGGTCTGCGCCTGTGCGCTGGGGCATTGACGTGGAAGTTTTCGGCTGTCCCATAAAGCCGGGGCAGTTGATACACGCCGACAAACATGGTTTCCTAGCTATACCTAAGGAAGACGAGGAACGTTTGTATGAGGCCGCATTGTACATGGATGGGAATGAGTGCGAGACAATAATATCCGCCGGACGCAGTGCGAACGGCCTATCCAACGACGAGATTCTGGAGAATATTGCCCGCGCGACCGAACGGTTTGCCGCCAATGCCGCCGCAAAGTTCGGCGCCGGTAAAGGCGAGTGGCAGTAGGAGGACAGCACATGAAGAAGATTTTGAACACGCCGGAAGGCTATGTTAACGACATGCTCGCCGGCATCTACGCGGCTCACGCGGACATGGTCAGGCCCGTAGGCGATAACCTGCGTTGCTATCAGACCGCGCACAAAACGCCCGGCAAGGTTGCGATAATAACGGGAGGAGGCTCCGGCCACCTTCCGCTGTTCTTGGGATATGTCGGCAAGGGAATACTGGACGGCTGCGCTGTGGGCGGCGTATTCCAGTCTCCCAGCGCCGAGGAAATATACGAAATTACAAAGGCTGTGGACAACGGCGCCGGTGTGTTGTATCTGTTCGGCAATTATTCCGGTGATATCCTCAACTTTGAGATGGCCGGAGAACTCGCTGATATGGACGGCATCAAGACATGCATACTGGTCGGCAACGACGACGTAGCGTCAGCCGCAAAAGGCAGCGAGTCCGTCAGGAGAGGCGTAGCGGGTATATTCTTCATGTACAAGTGCGCCGGCGCAAAGGCGGACGAAATGGCAAGCCTGGAAGACGTGAAGGCTCTGGCTGAAAAAGTGGGCTCACGCGTGCGGACAATGGGCTTTGCGCTGTCGCCATGTATTATTCCCGAGGTCGGCCACCCTAACTTCACGGTGGGCGAGGATCAGATATCCATCGGCATGGGCATCCACGGCGAGCCTGGCATCCGCGTAGCCCCGATGCTTACGGCGCAGGAAATCGCGAAGGAGGCTCTGGACGCCATATTGCTTGACATGCCGTTCGGCCCTTCGGAACAGGCGGCGGTGCTGATTAACGGCCTTGGCTCCACGCCGTTAGACGAGTTGTACATCCTGTACAACGAAGTGGCGAAGATATTGAAGCAACGCGGCATAGACGTATTTAAGGTATGGGTGGGCGAGTTCGCTACCTCGATGGAGATGGCTGGCGCGTCCGTATCGGTACTGCGCCTTGACGACGAGATCAAGGCTCTGCTTTCCAAACCTGCGCATACGCCTTTTTACTCCAATCCTCAGCTGGAAGATTGATGAAGGAGACGACGATGACGCAACTTGACAAGCACGATTTGAATCGAATCCTTAGGCATATCTCCGCCATAATGGTTGAGAACCGCGAGCTGTTGTGCAAACTTGACGCGGAGATGGGCGACGGCGACCTTGGCCTTACAATGTCGAAGGCCTTCCCCGCGGCCGAAAAAGAAGCTGTCGAAAGCGACGAGACAGACCTCGGCAAGCTTATGGCAAGGTGCGGAATGAAGATGAACTCGGCAGCCCCCTCCACAATGGGTACTCTGATGTCATCCGGCTTCGTTTACGCGGGAAAGGCATTAGCCGGGAAAACGGTTGTTGATCTGGAAGACTTCGCGAAATTCTACCGTCTGTTCGCGGATGGAATTGCAAATCGCGGAAAAGCCGCAAGGGGTGAACGTACGGTTTTGGACGCGCTGTATCCGGCTGCGGACGCAGCTGAACAGGCGTTGTCCGAAGGCGCCGACATCGCCGGGATTGCCTCGGCCGCGCTTGCAGCCGCCGAGTACGGCCTTGAAGCGACAAAGGATATGCTTCCAAGGTACGGCAAGGCCGCTCCGTTTATCGCGTCGGCAAAAGGTAAGATCGATCAGGGAGCGTTTGTCGGGAAGCTTTTCGCACAAGGAATTGCGTCCGCGCTCACTGATCCCAGGAAGGATTGATGCACATGGAATATCCTAAAATCGGTATCAGGCCGGTAATCGACGGACGCTGGGGCGGAGTCAGGGAGAGCCTTGAACAGCAGACGATGAACATGGCAAGCGTAGCTGCCGAGCTTATCAGCGAGAGCCTGTTCTACGCCGACGGTACCCCGGTACAGTGCGTAATTGCGGATACGACCATCGGTGGCGGCGCAGAGGCCGGTGAATGCGCCGCAAAATTCGCGAAACAAAACGTAGCAGGTACGCTGACCGTAACGCCCTGCTGGTGCTATGGCAGCGAGACGATGGATATCTGCTCCGACACGGTAAAGGCCGTGTGGGGCTTTAACGGCACTGAGCGCCCGGGTGCGGTGTACCTCGCCGCCGTTATGTCGGCTCACGCGCAGCGCGGCCTGCCGGCTTACGCGATATATGGCCAGGATGTTCAGGATGCCGGCGACGTCAGCGTTCCGCCGGACGTCCGCGAGAAAATACTGCTCTTTTGCCGCGCGGCGATAGCTGTCGGCCAGATGAGGAATAAGGCGTATGTCGGAATCGGCTCGGTCTCGATGGGCATTGCGGGTTCTTTCTGTGATCCTGTATTTTTTCAAAAATATTTCGGGATGCGCGCGGAGTGGGTAGACATGACCGAAGTCCTGCGCAGAATCGAGCTCGGTATCTATGATCCGCTTGAGTATGAGAAGGCGCTCGCGTGGACTAGGCAGAATTGCAAAGAAGGCTTCGATCCAAACCCGGAACAGAAACGTTTTAGTGCTGAGCAGAAGTCCGGGCAATGGGAGTTCGCGGTCAAGATGACCCTGATCTGCCGCGATATACTGCTAGGAAACGAAAAACTCGCCTCCTTAGGTTTCCACGAGGAAGCCCTCGGCAGGAACGCTATACTTGGAGGATTCCAGGGGCAGCGCATGTGGACCGACTTCAAGCCAAACGGTGACTTTACAGAGGCCATACTGTGCTCAAGTTTTGACTGGAACGGCAAACGCCGGCCTGTAATAATGGCGACGGAGAACGATGGTTTGAACGGCATGTCCATGCTCTTTACACATCTGCTTGACGGTTCGGCCTCCGTGTTTGCGGATGTGAGGACATACTGGAGTCCCGACGCAGTCCGGCGCGTCACCGGCTGGACGCCGACCGGAAAAGCGGCGGGCGGCTTTATTCACCTTATAAACTCCGGCGCGGCGGCGCTTGACGGCAGCGGCGGCGCCAAGGATCAAGGGGGCGGCAGCGTTATAAAGCCATGGTGGGATATGACGGAGCAGGATATTTCGCGCTGCTTGGAAAATACACAGTGGTGTCCTGCCAATATCGGCTATTTCCGCGGCGGCGGATTTTCGTCCAAGTTTGAAACTCAGGGCGCCATGCCGGTTACTCTGACCCGGGTCAACCTTATCGACGGGCTGGGGCCTGCCCTGCAAATCGCCGAGGGATACACCGTAGATTTGCCGGATGAGGTCAGCCACAGCCTGCTGCAACGCACGGATCCTACATGGCCGTCCACATGGTTTGCGCCGATTCTCACAGACAATGGCGCGTTTTGCGACGTATACGGCGTAATGTCCAACTGGGGTTCCAACCACGGGTCTTTCTGCTACGGTCATCGCGGCGCCGACCTTATAACTCTTGCGTCGATGCTGCGTATTCCTGTATCTATGCACAACGTAAGCGACGAAAGAATATTCCGCCCGCACGCCTGGTCGGCTTTCGGCACCGCCGGGAAGGAAGGCGCCGACTACCGCGCCTGCGCAGTATACGGCCCCCTCTATAAATAGGAGTATTACCGCCCCGCGATTTAGAGCCCATATTTATTGATACCCGAATATAGTTGATTTACGCAAAGCACAGCAGTTATGTCTTGACAAACAGGTGTTTTTGTGGCAAAGTCTTGAGTATCACAACTTTGGAGAATTATTATGACCATTAGGGAATTGGCAAAGATTGCTCAAGTCTCCCCGGCAACCGTATCTATCGTGCTCAACAACAAGCACGGCGTAAGCGAAGAAACCAGAGCGCGTGTCATGCAGGCTGCGTATAAACATGACTACAATATCGCTAAGAACTCCAGAAAGAGGATAAAGGATGTGTTGCTCCTCAAGTTTCTGGGTAACGGAATGCTTATTGAAGAAAATCAAAGCTTTGTCGCAACGATTATTGACTCCATTATAAACGAGCTGAAGCTTCACAATCACAGACTGTCCATGCATATCTGGAAAAACTCCTTGGACGAAGCCTTGAGAGAAGTGGATTACGATAATTACTGCTCCGCTATTGTCGTCGGTACCGAAATTCCACGGGAGTGGTATGAAATATTCCACAAAATCCCGATTCCGTACATTGTTGTTGACAATCCGGTCTCGGGATTTTGCTGCAACAGCGTAACAATGGATAATCACTCGAATGTCTATTTTGCCCTTGAATATCTGCGTAAACAAGGACATAAGCAAATCGGATACTTGCGAAGCTCTATGATTACGGAAAATATTGCGGAAAGAGCAGAGGCATTCCAGAGATGGACGCAATTGCTGAATTTTGATGTTGTCCGGGAAGCGGAATTCTTTTTGACTCCGACATTGGTTGGCGCATACAGCGACATGCGCGCTCATCTTGAAAACTGCGCCGGACTCCCGACATGCCTGTACGCCGACAACGACACGGTAGCGATTGGCGCGATCAAGGCGATAAAAGAACATGGCTACAAGGTACCCAAGGATGTTTCCGTCGTAGGTATGGATGATATTCCGTTTTCGTCGGTAAGTTCACCGGCGCTCACGACCGTGCGGGTTCAGAAAGAAAAAATCGGCCAGATCGCGGTCGCACAGCTATTCGCGCTAATGAGCGATCCCGCTCATCAAAACATCAAGACGCGTATAGCCGGAGAATTGATCGTCCGCTCCAGTGTCGCCAATTTGCTGTCTTGAAAATATGTCGTTGATTATATGCGCGAATAGATAGCACACCTTGATTCACGGTTAGGATGTGGTGTAGTGAAGAAAATTGTGGTAATCGGCAGCTGCAACGTTGACTTTGTAATAAGCGTACCTCGTCTGCCGCGGGAGGGCGAGACTATATTGGCGAACGGCGTACAGACCTGTTACGGGGGTAAGGGCGCGAACCAAGCCGCCGCCGTTGCTAAGCTGGGCGGCGACATAGCGTTTATCGGCTGCTTAGGCGGAGATGAGCACGCCCCGGCGTTTGTGTCCTGCCTGCGTGAATACGGTATCGACACAAGCGGCATTGAGATTATGCAAAACGTCTCTACGGGCGCCGCATTCATAAACGTGGGAAACGCGGGAGAAAACAATATTGTGGTAAACCCCGGCGCGAACGGCTACGTTTGCGTCGAGTTAGTTTCACGCCATATGCAGCTTATGGAAAGCGCGTCGTACTGCGTCATGCAGATGGAAATACCATTGTCTACCGTCTACAGCGTGGCAAACGTCTGCCGTGAGCGCGGCATCCGGCTGATTATCAACCCTGCCCCGGCAGCCGAACTGGACTTCGAGCTGCTGCGCGGCTCATGGATGATTGTTCCCAATGAAAACGAATTGCACACGCTCATACCTGATCCGGGCGATACGCTCTTCAAGGCCACGGCTCTGATGCGGAAGGGTTTCGAGAACGTGCTTGTCACCCTAGGGGAACAAGGCTGCTTGCTGGTGAACGACACGGTCGTACAACGATATCCGGCGTTTCATGGAATTTCCGTTACCGATACTACGGCTGCCGGAGATTCGTTTATAGGCGCACTAGCCTTTGCGATTTCCAAAGATATGGATATGACCGGCGCTATAGACTTGGCGTCCAAAGCCGCTGCAATCACCGTCAGCCGCAAAGGGGCGCTGACCGCGCTGCCGACGTGGACGGAAGTGCTTCAACTGACGGAGAACTAAGAGCCTATCCAACAATAAGCGGCTTCACGCTTTTTTGGTTTTTTTGCCGCATTGAATCGTTAGTTGCTCCTCCTACGCCGGCGCTTCGGATGCTAAACGTGTACCACCGGCACACAGCATCCTTGCGAACCACTGCGGGTTCGCGGCGTCGGCGCTTCCTAGCCTGACGAAAAATTGTGCTCAGAAATCCGCCAAAAGCGGGTTTTCAAACACGCCCTAGCGCTGCGACAAAAATCTCAAAAAATCGCTTCGCCGTTATTGTTAGATAGGCTCTGAGAGTTTAAAGACAAAGACATCATCATTATTTCGGAGAGTATCTTTTTTTCTTGTTTTTCGCGTTATTTGATTTTTTAGCTTTCGCAGGACGAATCAAAGCTTTTGGATCGTGGCCGATTAAATCTTTGCGTCCCGCTCTGATTAGAGCTTTTTTTACTATTTCGTAGTTAACGGGTAAGCTATATTGAATTAGAGCTCGTTGGGCGGCTTTTTCTTTTTGGCTTTTCGGCACAAATATCTTTTTCATGGTTCGGGGGTCTAGCTCTGTGTAGTACATGCATGTTGACAGCGTTCCCGGAGTCGGGTAAAAGTCTTGCACCTGTTCCGGCTGTATGCCGGCGCTTTGCAGATATTCGGCAAGCTCTATGGCATCGTCCAGATTGCATCCTGGATGGCTGGACATTAGATAGGGTACTAGAAATTGATCTTTCTTGAGCTTTTTATTAATTGCTTCAAATTTCGAGGCGAATTTTTTGTATTCCTCAAAACTGGGTTTACCCATACTGGACAGAACTTTTTCCGAAACATGCTCCGGGGCTACCTTTAGGCGTCCGCTTATGTGATAAGCGCACAGCTCTTGTAAGAAAGCATCCCCTTTAGGATCGTGCATCATATAGTCGTATCTTATGCCGGAACGTATGAATACCTTTTTTACTGTTGGTATCTCACGTAGGGATCTAAGAAGTTTTAGATAGTCTTTATGGTCGAATTTAAGGTTTTTACATGGTTTTGGGGCTAAGCACTGTCTTTTGCAGGGGACAGCGCTTTGTTTTTCCCATCTGTCGCAGGAGGGATTTCTAAAGTTTGCGGTCGGTCCGCCTACGTCGTGAATATAACCCTTGAACATGGGGTCATGGGTGAAACTTACCGCTTCCGCAAGGATGGATTTATGGCTGCGAGCCTGCACAACCTTGCCCTGATGAAAACTTAAAGAGCAAAAGTTGCAACTGCCGAAGCATCCTCGGTTACTGGTAATGCTGAACTTTACCTCTTCTATGGCAGGTACACCGCCTATATTCTCGTACATCGGATGATAATTTCGCGTATAAGGCAAGGAATATACTCTGTCTAGCTCCGCGGTTGCTAACGGCCTGGCGGGCTTATGCTGCACCACATATACATTGGAATAGTCTTCCACCAAAGTTTTTGCGGATAAATAGTCAGTGTTGTGGTACTGAAGCAAGCAGCTTTTTGCGTATTCATTTTTTGCCCCGGCCGTGAGGTCTTTTATGGCTTTAAAAGACGGCAAAATTATGGGGTCGTCTAAAAAAGAAATATCCTTTGTTTTGAATACGGTACCTGAAATAAACGTAATGTGTCGTACCTCCAGCCCGCTTTCAAGAGCTTCGGCAATTTCTACTATTTGATTTTCACCCATGCCGTACACAAGCAGGTCTGCGGACGAGTCCAGCAGAATGGAACGCCTTACGGCATTGTCCCAATAGTCGTAATGGGCAAGCCTGCGCAAGCTTGCCTCTATACCGCCTATTACAATTGGGACATCCTTGTAAGCCTCGCGTATTTTATTGCAGTACACTATTGTGGCGCGGTTTGGCCTTTTACCCGGTTGCCCTCCAGGAGAATACGCGTCTGTTTTGCGTTTGTGCAGGGATACGGAATAGTGATTTACCATGGAATCTATATTACCGCCTGTGACCAGGAAGGCAAGTTTTGGACGGCCGAATTTGGTGAAATCCGTGGGGGTTTTCCAATCCGGCTGTGAAAGGATCGCTATGGAGTACCCGTGAGATTCAAGTACCCTGGCTATAATGCTTGCCCCAAAGGAAGGGTGGTCTACATACGCGTCGCCTGTTACAAGCACAAAATCCACATTGCCGGGGCCTTTTGTTTCCTCTTGGGTTGTTGGCAAAAACTTCACTGTAATCAAACCTTTTCATATGCTCAAATTTAGAACCTGTGTTCAATACCGCTCAACGCCGTCTGGAAGGTCAAACTCCACCCCACGAAGCCAAAATCGGGCTTCGTGGGGACCCCGATTTTCTGCCACAGTCCACCCCATAAAGCCAAAACCGGGCTTTATGGGGACCCCGGGTCGTCAGTCGCTCCGCCTACGCTGGCGCTTCGGATGCTAAACGTGTGCCACCGGCACACAGCATCCTTGCGTA
>WRAW01000064.1 GCA_009780015.1 Defluviitaleaceae bacterium
CGTGTGCCACTGGCACACAGCATCCTAGCGTACCGCTACGGGTACGCGTCGTCTTCGCTTCCTAGATTGGCGAATAATCGCCACTTCGAGCCGACATTTCGGTTATTGAATACAGGTTCTTAGTGTTAGGACATTTTTTGAAATCAGTAATGGAGGCAATATGTTTATGAAGATATTTAGAATGATGATTGTTTCGGTAATGTGCGTGATGTTACTGGCACTTGCGGCGTGCGGCAATGACGGCGAAGAGGCGCAGGTCGAGCCGCCTTCCGAAATCGACCAAATTCTGCAGGCAATTGAGGAAGGCGAGGACATAGAGCTGACCCCTGTTCCGCCCGAGATTCATGAACGCTACCTGGATCCCGACCACCCGGAATTTCCGTTCTATATTCCCGAGACTGTCGGTGTCTTCGAGCTGAGCGAAGCCGAGCGCGCATACTACGACGAGTACATCCTAACCGGCGACCTGTCGGCGCTCGAGGGTATAGAGCCCGTGTCGGTACTCAGGGTGTGGATACAGGCCGGGATCGACGGTAACTTAGAGCACGAGTTCAACCTATTCCACCCCGATACGCTCGACGGAGAGACGCTCGAGGCCTACCTTGAATCCAATTCGCCGGAATTCGCCGGTTCGCCGGCTATCAGGCAGCGATGGGCCAATGTTTTCTTCTCTCATCTCGAAGATGGCGAGTTTGTAGTGGACGCCGACGGAAGCCGCGGTACTCTGATATTCTACACCGAGACGGAAGAGCGCATCAGCCTGAGCGTCAGGCAGAACGAAGCGGGCATATGGCTGGTTGAGCGCGGATTTTTCTAAACCTTCATAAGAAATGAGAGTGAGTACGGATGCGTAAAAACCCCTTGCAATTAATGCTTGCTGCGGCTGTGTGCGCACTGCCGCTGACACTTACGGCATGTGTTGACGACGGCGTACCCGCGCCTATACCACCGGTGGAAAACGTTATTGACATCGACTGGCTGGATATGCTCCCCGAATCCGACGGCATCTTCGAGTTAACTGCAGCTGAGCGCGCATTCTACGACGAGTTCATCCGCACCGGCGATACTTCCGTGCTGTACGGGGCCGATCCGGTTTCGATTATAAAGCTGTCGGTACAGGCAGCCATAGACGGAAACTTTGAACACGAGTTTTACCTCTTTCACCCCGATACCATAGGTGATATGACTCTGGAGGATCACTTGCCTCCGCCCGACGCTCCGCCTGAATTTGCCGGAACACCCGAATTTAGACAAAGAATGGCCGACCTGTTTTTCTGGCGAATCGATGAAGGCGAGCTTGAACTAGACGGCGGACGAGCCCGGATATCGTTTTATACCGACAGCGGTGAACCGATGACATTAGGAGCCCGACTGAATGAAGACGGCGTATGGCTGGTAGAACACTGGTCATAGAACATTGAGGCCCCAATATCGGATTTGAGCGGCAATTTTACGGAAGGCCGGATGAATCAACGACGCATTGCGTAAAATTGACCGCAAAAACGCCATTCTATAATTTCGCAAGATGCCTGCTATATCAACGTGAGGTCGATGAACAAAAATCGTTCATCGACCTTTGAGCAAATCCGCACAATTTACGGAAAAGTCACCGTATTCCGTGCCCTACGGGCACGTCAAAGAATTCTGCGGATAACCTGAAAAATGCTATGTATTTTCAGCCGCTTTTGCGGCTGGTTCGACTTCGTCGAACTCAGGTTATATCAGCGAAACAAAAAGCCGCATACCCAAGGATAGCTTGTCCCTACGCGTGCGGCTTCTTCAATTTTGTCTGATTCAAAAGTCTAGCCTAGCTGCTCTGTCGCGGCAACTTCATCGAAAGCGTAGCTCTCCTCGTTTAATAGGGCCGCCTGGTACTTTTCCAGCACCGCGTCCTGAAGTCTTTGCCTTGTTGGAGAATTGATGGGATGGACGATATCTCTGAAGTCGCCCTCGCTTGTCTTACGGCTGGGCATGGCTATAAATAACCCTTTGTCGCCTTCGATAACCTTGATGTCGTGTATAACGATCTCGTTATCAAAAGTGATAGAAACTACCGCCTTCATCTTTCCTTCCTTGTTAATTCGTCTCACTCTGATGTCAGTAATCTCCATGGCTAATCCCCCTATTTATGTAGTACCCTTAATTATACTACATATATCTTGACAAATCAATACAACTTTTTATATTTATACAGTTGCACCTTTTGAAATTATTATGGGATTTTCAGGGCTGCCGACAAGCCTTTTCCCGTCGGAAATCACAACAAATTTGTCGAGTATTACGTTTTCAAGCACACAATGATTGCCGACTCTCGAACCTTCCATAATTACGGAGTCCCTTACGCTTGAGCCGTCGCCCACGTAAACCCGGCGAAACAATACGCTGTGAAACACATTTCCGTTGATAATGCTTCCCGAACCCACAAGGCAGTCGGCCACATCGGCATTAGCGTTATACTTGGCCGGCGGTTCATCCTTTGGCTTCGTCTCGATATATGGCTGCTCCTGAGTGAACATGCGGCGTATATCGGCACGGAGGAAGTCCATGTTTATGTCGAAGTAATCTTTAACGCTCTTGACGGCGTTCCAGTATCCGTCGAAACGGTATCCATGGATTTTAAGCCTCCGGCGGTAACGTATAAATATGTCTTTCACCAGATCGTAGTTACCTTCGGAAATTGTTTTGGTCACCAAGTCCATCAGTAAAGTACGCTTAATTACGTAGATGCCCAGGGAGATCAGGTTGCTCTGGGGCTCCAGAGGCTTTTCCTCCAGGTCTATCACAGAGTCGTCTTCACCAAGAGTCAGTATGCCGAAGTCGCGCAGGTCAAGGCCGGGGGCGGCTTCCTTGTACACGATTGTAACATCGGCGCCGCTTTTCTCGTGGCTTTCGATAAGCTCGTTAAAGTCGGCCTTGTATACGGCGTCGCCTGATGTTATAATAACGTATTCTTCCTTGCTGCGGCGAAGGTATGTTATATTTTGGTAAATAGAATCCGCCGTACCGCGGAACCAGTACGAATTATCGTCGCTAAGATACGGGGAGAACACAAACAGACCGCCGTACTTTCGCCCGAAGTTCCACCATTTGGAGCTGGATAGGTGGTCTTGAAGCGAGCGAGCGTTGTACTGCGTAAGCACCGCAACCTTACCTATGCCCGAGTTTGAGAGGTTGCTAAGGGGAAAGTCAAGGCACCTAAAGCACGAGCCCACGGGGATGGCCGATACGGCTCTGGTCTTTGTAAGTTCTCCAAGGCGGTTATTGTTTCCGCCGGCCAGTATTATGCCTATTGCCTTCATACCGCACCCTCGCTTTCCAAGTAGATGCTCTTGCCGCTCGGCAGACAGTTGTCGTCGTTATAGTGTTCGCAGGAAGTCCTGCCGTAAATAACGCAGTTCTTGCCTATATTGACGTTTTGCGGTATTTCCGAATAGACTCCGACGGCGGTTATGCCGCAATCGTATACATGCGGCTTGTCCTCGTTGGGAACGTTTTCACCTGTTCCCATTTTTACGCCGTCGCCAATTTTGACATGCTCGTCTATTACGCAGCGGTAAATGTCGCAGTTTTGGCCTATGGACGTATTTGACATTATAATAGAGTCCTTGATGATTGTACCCTCACCCACGTAGACATCCGTGCCAAGTACAGAGTTGATAACCGTGCCGTATACTTCACAGCCTTCCGACAGCAAGGACGTGCGCGTGTCGGCGTTTGGCCCGGTATAAATGGGCGGCTGATTGAAAGAGTCGGTATATATCTGCCAAAAGTCTTCATAGAGGTTGAATTCCGGCACGGCGCGCACAAGCTCCATGTTGGCCGACCAATATGACTCTATCGTGCCAACATCTTTCCAGTATCCGCTGAAGCGATAGGCGTAAAGCGGCCTGGACTTGGCGATCATCATCGGAATTATGTGCTTCCCGAAATCGCTGTCGGGGTGAACGCCGCGATCCTTTATAAGCATTTCACGCAGGATGTCCCAATTGAAGATGTAGATGCCCATGGACGCAAGGTTTGACTTTGGTTCCTGCGGCTTCTCCTCAAATTCGTAGATACGGTCTTCTTCGTCACAGTTCATGATGCCGAAGCGCGGGGCCTCAATCAGCGGCACTTCCAGCACGGCTATGGTCGCGTCGGCCTTCTTGTCCTTGTGAAAAGCCAGCATCTTTGAATAGTCCATCTTGTAGATGTGGTCGCCGGATAGGATAACTATGTACTCGGGGTCCACGTTGTCGATATAGTCTATATTGTGAAAGATCGCGTTTGCCGTGCCCATGTACCATTCGCCCGAATCTCCCTTCACATGCGGCGACAGCACGGTGACGCCGCCGTTGCGTCGGTCAAGGTCCCAGGGTATGCCTATGCCTATGTGCTGGTTGAGCAGCAGCGGCTGATACTGAGTAAGGACGCCTACGGTGTCGATGCCGGAGTTTACGCAATTGCTCAGAGCAAAGTCAATGATGCGGTATTTCCCGCCGAATGGCACAGCCGGCTTCGCCTTGGTTGCTGTGAGTACGCCAAGACGCGAGCCTTGGCCTCCCGCCAGCAACATTGCGAGAATTTCTTTTTTAAGCATGTAAATTCCCCCTTATAGAGCAGAGTTTAGCACGATTTTTTTAGCAAATATTACTGTCGGTGCAAGGTATTAAGGCATTATGGCAAATCTTGAATAAGTGCGATATGAATTGTGCGCGTAAGTTTGTTAAATAGGGATAATAACTATTATAACACAGGTACATGTCAATATACAATATGCAATTAGGAATTTCAAATGAAATTGGTGGCTAATTGTTTAAAATTGTGTAGAATATATTATAATGTTATAATGTGGATTCGGCGAAGCCGAACCGGGCGCTTCGGCAAACGATTTTTGTTTATCAAATTCACGTCATTATATAACTATATGCGAATCCAAAATTTGAAATGAATGGAGATAGCTGCAGCATGGAATATGGCGATAGATTAAAGAATTGTACGAAAGCACACTTTATCGGCGTTGGCGGTATAAGCATGAGCGGGCTTGCCTGCACACTACATAGCAAGGGAGTAACCGTTACCGGTTCCGACGCCAAACATTCGGATACTCTCGATACGCTTGAGTCCGCCGGGGTAGAAGTATTCGTCGGCCATCACGCCGATAACGTACCGGAAGACGCCGACCTTGTCGTGTATACGGCGGCCGTAAAACGCGACAACCCGGAATTTGTCCGCGCCGAAGCCCTCGGCCTACACATACTTGACCGCGCGGCGCTTATCGGTCTGATGATGGACGGGTACAGCCGTCCGATCTGCGTATCGGGGACGCACGGCAAGACTACCACCACGTCTATGATCTCACAGATACTGCTAACATCCGGCAAAAATCCAACGTTGAACATCGGCGGTGTTCTTCCGTCCATAAACAGCAACTACCTGGTAGGCGGAGACGAGTACTTCGTAGTCGAATCGTGCGAGTACTTTGACGGATTCCTTAATTTTAAGCCGCACATCGGAGTTGTGCTGAACATCGAGACAGACCACCTGGACTACTTCAAAGACCTGGCGCACATAGAAGGTTCCTTCGGCAGTTTCGTGGGCAACATACGCGAAAGCGGCGCGCTTGTCGTCAACGAAGAAACGTCGTCCTGCGCCAACATCACGAACCGCGCCCGATGCCGGGTTGTGGGTTATGGCGGGCCAAACTCTCTCTTTCGCGCGGCGGACGTGGCGTATTCCAGCGAGGGCATGGCCTCCTTCGACCTGCTGATAGACGGAAAGTTCGCCGACAGGATCAGCCTGAGGCTTCGCGGAGCGCACAATGTATCAAACGCTCTGGCCGCAATAGCCGCCTGCTGGGTCGAGCGCATCCCACTGGAACAAATAAAGTCCGGCCTGGAAAGCTTCACAGGCAGCAAGCGGCGCTATGAATACAAAGGAACATTACACGGCGTCACCATTATCGACGACTACGCGCACCACCCCACCGAGATAAAGGCAACCCTTGCAGGCGCGCGCAACAGCCGGTACGGCAAGTTGGTATGCGTGTTCCAGCCTCATACCTACACCCGCACCAAGAAGCTCCTGGCCGAGCTGGGAACATCCTTTGGCGACGCGGACGTGGTAGTGCTTGTAGACATCTATTCCGCCCGCGAAAAAGATACGGGAGAAATTCACTCACGAGACCTGGCCGGTCAAATCAGCGCAAACGGCCGCGAAACCCACTACATGCCAAGCTTTGAAGCCGCCGAAACCTTCTTACGACAAAAATGTGTCCACGGAGACCTGTTAATAACCATGGGCGCGGGAGACGTCCACAAATTGGCAGAACATCTCTTATCAACAAAGTTATCAACATAATCCACAGGCTGGTACGGGGAAATAAGTATTTTGTTGTGAACCCCGACCTCATTTGATATACTAAGAGTGACAGTCATCAGAACTTAGAACCTGTGTTCATAGGATGGGAATGCCGTCTTGGCGGTCGATTTTCCGCCATCCCCACCTATGAACACAGGTTCTTAGAAAAAATTTTCAAAATTGACGCGCGAAGCGCAAAGCGGGTCAAGGGGCGCGCCCCTTGTGGGGTTTGGGGCAACGCCCCAAGGTTTTAATCTTTTATAAGAGGAGATATACAATGCTAAGTGTGTTGCCGTTGGCGAAGAAGCATAAAGAAAGTGAGCGCGTACAAATTCCGGCGCGTTTCGTAGATACGTTTTTGGCGTCTTCGATGTGCGTCAACCCGCTTTATGTAGTAGTTTACTTGTTTGCACTGAGGTATGCCGGCGAGGGCGAACAGGCCCAAATTTCGTTTATCGCCGCGCGGCTGGAAATATCTGAGGCAAATGTTCTTGCCGCGCTGAGCCACTGGGCGTCGCTTGGCATACTATCGTTTCGGCTCGATAACGGTCTTGTCGCGATTACGTTTAACGACGAACCTGATAAATCTGAGGCGCCGCAGGAACCGAATGTGCTCAGCCTGATTGCCGAGCCCCAAGCCGCGAATCAATCGCCGCAAACCGTGCCGCGCCCTACATATACCCCCGAAGAGCTGGAAATCTACAGTGAGCGAGAAGAAATACGCGCGCTGTTTGAAAGTGCCCAGCATCACTTGGGACGGCTACTCAACTATAACGATATGAATCAGATATTCAGCTTCTACGACTGGCTGAGGCTGCCGACTTCGGTAATAGACAAACTTCTGGCGTACTGCCGAGAAAACGGACACACAAACATGGCCTATATTGAACGTGTGGCGCTGGACTGGGCGGAACAGGGAATAGATACCCGCGAAAAGGCGCAGGATTACATACAGCTTTTTAACAAAGATTTTCGCGAGATACTGAAAGCCTTCGGGATATTCGGCCGCAACCCCGGGGCAAGCGAGCAGGAGTACATGCGCGCATGGCTTAAAACGCTTGAAATCCCGCGCGACATGGTCGTCTGGGCGTGTGACCAGGCAGTGCTTAATACAGGTGGCGTCAGCTTTTCATATGCCGATAAAATAATAAGGCGCTGGCACGAGGAGGGCATTACTACCCTTGAGGCGGCCAAGGCCCAGACCGAAGCCCACAAATCGTCGGCGAAACCGGAATCACCCGCCAAGAAACCCCGCCGCGCCAAAAAAGACCACGTGCCTCCCAAGACATCCAACAGATACCTGAACTTCAAGCAGCGCGACTACGACTTCGACCAGATAAAGGCCATGGAACTGGAGCGTCTAAAGCAGGAATTCCTGGCACATGGGGCGCAAACCATACCCTCCTCGCACGGTGACAAGCATGAATAACGAACTCAGGAAGATTATAGCGCGCGACTATGAGCGCGACCGCGTACAGGCACAGCGTCTTGCGCGTGACCGCAAACAGGAAGCATACGGTCGAGAGCCGCGAATCAAAGAGCTCGAGAGGGAGATAAGCGCACAAGGTTTCAGGCTTGCCAAGATAGTGCTTGGCGAGCTGGAGCCGGACGCGGCGCACGATATCAGAGCGCGACAGAAAGCGCTTGCCGCCGAGCGGGACAAGCTTCTTGAACAGATCGGCATAACAAAAGAATATCTGGAGGACGTACACAGGTGCAGTATCTGCAAGGACACAGGCTTCGCCGACAAGTCCCGCTGCTCCTGTTTTAAGGCCAAGCTTGTCGAAAGATTCTACAGTCTCTCGAACGTGTCCAAGAGCATTGAAACCGAGAACTTCGGAACATTCAGCTTCGACTACTATTCCAGCAATGACTACGGACGCGGCATATCACAGTACGACAACATGCGCATAAATCATGCCGCCGCCAAAAATTTCGCCGCGCGCTTCCCAAACGTCTCCGAGAACTTGCTGTTCTACGGCGACGCCGGTCTCGGCAAGACATTTCTCTGCAACTGCATAGCGCACGAAGTTCTGAACGCCGGATACCTGGTTATATACGTCACCGCGCCTCAACTCTTCAAAAAAATCGAGGATAGGCGCTTCGGCGGCGACGAAGAGGAGCACTCGGACACACAGCTTGAACTCATTTACGAAGCCGATCTTCTCATCATTGACGACCTGGGTTCTGAGTTCGGCACAGTCGTTACCAGAGCCGAGTTTTTTAACATACTGAACTCGCGGCTGCTCGAAAAAAAGCCTATAGTAATCTCAACCAACCTTGATTACGAAGACTTGCGCGATACGTATTCGGACAGGGTGTACAGCCGAGTGCTGGGCGGCTTCAAATTGCTCGAATTCTTCGGGGACGACATCCGCAAACTAAAAAAGCTGGGGGTAAGTAATAGCAAATGAGAATATTCACAACAGGAATCAGCCAGGAAAGCAATTCATTCAACCCGCTGAAGTCAACTTATGACGACTTCGTGATATACAGCGGAAAGGAGTTCCGTGACACGCCGGGCGTAGCGGCAATTATTGAAGAGGGCTTCGACGTGGCCGAGTCCATTTATGCGAGAGCGGTTCCGGGAGGCACGCTCAGGTTCGACGACTTCATGCGTCTGGTTGATGAGATGCTCAGTCCGCTGATGGACGGCGGCGCGTTCGACGGGGTATTCCTGCCGATGCACGGCGCTCTCGACGTAGAGTACATCGGCAGCGGCGAAACCTATGTCGTAAGCAGGGTGCGCGAGATCGTCGGCCCGGAAGTGCCTATTTCCGTGGCTCTTGACATGCACGCCAACAACACGTACACGCTTATCGGCCTATGCAACATAATGTACGGCTACCGGACAGCCCCACACATCGACGTGGCCGAGACTCACGTCCGCGCGGCAAAGCTGCTGATAAGGGCCCTCCGCGAGGGCGTCATGCCGCACACTGAAATCATCCGCATACCCTACATAATGCCCGGCGAAAACATGATGACCGAATCCGGCATGGGTAAACAAATAATAGACTTCCTTCCGAGTATTGAAAGTGAGCCGGGCGTCTGGTGCGCATCCTACTTTGTCGGAATGACGTGGGTGGATTGCCCTCAAAACGGCGCCGCCGTCTTAGTCACCGGCGTAGGAGATCTTTCCGGAGGAATGGAGCGTGCCCGCGAACTGGCTCAATTCGTGTGGGATAACCGCGGCGACTTTAAGTACCAGGGAACGGCGCTGGAACCCGAAGCCGCCGTAGAATTCGTAAAATCGCATAAGTCCGGCGGACTCGTAATACTTTCCGATTCGGCCGACAACGTAACAGCGGGAGCCGCCGGCGACAACGCCCTGATGCTCAACATGTTCCTGCGGCACAAGATATCCGGCGTTCTTATCGCCGCGATAACAGACCCTCGCGCCGTAGAGGAATGTTCCCGCCACGGCGCAGGCAGCCGCATCGACATAGTAATAGGCTCGGCTTTCGACAAAGACAGCGAAACCTGTACTATACAAGGGGCGACAATAAAAAAGCTGACCCTTGACCTGCCTGGAGACAAACCGGCGTCAGCCGTACTGAGCTGCAATGGCATTGACATACTCCTGTTTTCCAAGCGCAAGCCCGTACCCGACGAAGACGTCCTGAGCGAACACGGCCTGTCGTTGCGCGATTACAATATACTGGTAGTCAAACAAGGCTACCTCACGCCAAGACTCAAGGAAGCCGCTAAGCACGAGGTGCTGGCTCTGACCCCTGGTAACTGCTACCAGCTTGTGGAGCGGATCAACTTCAAGAAAATGCGCCGGCCTATGTACCCTCTGGACGCCGCCGAGTGCATTGATCCAAAACGCCTTTTTGAGCAAATTTAACAGGATTTTATAATGTTAAACCTTCAAGCAGTATCCTAAGGCCAATCAGAACTAAAATAACGCCGCCTGCTAACTCTGCCTTTGACTTAAATCTTGAGCCAAAGACATTACCGATTTTCATCCCGATCATGGAAAGAACAAATGTTATAATGCCAATTATTGATATTGCCGGAACAATACGAACCTCAAGCAGCACAAGTGACATCCCAACAGCCAACGCGTCAATACTGGTAGCAATCGCCAAAGGAATCATTTTTGCAGGCTTCAGGCTGATTTCTTGTTTTCCGGCAGGGCACTTCCTATCGGTACAAGGGGTATCCGAGCATACCCTGTCCGGGCAGTTTCTTTTCTTGAAACTGCCCCATATCATTCTTACACCAATAAAAGAGAGTATGAAAAACACAACCCAATGGTTGTATTGCATAATATGTTCGACAAACTGCATAGCCGCAAAATATCCTATAAGTGGCATTCCCGCTTGAAAAAAGCCAAAGTATAAACCGACAATAACGGCTTTTTTAATAATGAACCTTTTCATGGTCAGACCGATGCATGTCGCCACGGCAAAGGCATCCGTTGACAGGCCCAATGATATAAGGAAAATCTCAATAAAATTCACTTGAATCCCCCTCAACATGAAAAAGCCCCATGCACAGCCGAAAAGCCGTACACAGGGCAAAATCAGTCAGAGG
Source organism: Defluviitaleaceae bacterium (assembly GCA_009780015.1). Classification (GTDB taxonomy): domain Bacteria; phylum Bacillota; class Clostridia; order Lachnospirales; family WRAA01; genus WRAA01. Next base: position 10,882 of record WRAW01000064.1, read on the forward strand.
ACAGAGCCATGCACAGCATAAACCAGCTATACATGAGTCTCGTTAATTAAGGCAAACCAGGCCGTTAGACCAGTATGTTGGCTTGCCACACGGTAAACCGCGCAAACTACTCCCTCATAAGTTGCAATGTTTTACAATAATATCATTGCGCCATGATTTTGTCAACAAAGAGTTTTGTTTACGCCGAATCCTCCGCGGATTTGGCCTTTTTGCGCTCCTCCAGAGCGGTAAGGGCGTCGTCCAGGATATTCTTTAGGACAGTACTAATGGGAATCGCGATTATCATGCCGACGACGCCATGGTACGCGTTGCCTATCGCTATGGCGATAATGACTAGCAGCGGGCTGATCTTCATCGAACCCCCAAGCAGACGCGGGAAGATGATGTTCGAGTCAATTTGCTGCACTATCAGCAGCACAATGGCGGAGAGCAGCCCAAGGGCTAGGTCTTCCGTCAGCATTATGATGACTATCGCCGCGATGGTTCCGATGATTGAGCCAAAGTAAGGTATCAGGTTGGCTACGCCCAGCATAGGGCCTATCACGAAAGCGTGGCGCACCCCCAGAAGCGAAGTAACGACTGTCATTATAACTCCAAGAATCAGCGCGTCAAGCACCTGGCAGTAAATATAACGCTTGAAGTACGAGTTGACCTTGTGGCCGTAGTATATTACGCCGCCGCAGACGTTGGCGGGCGCGAAAGCGTGAAGCGTTCTGGCGACAAAAGCTTTGAACCGGCCGCCCTCCACCATGAAGTATATGGACGAAATAATGGCCAGCGCCGCGCTGAACACCGCTGCGGAAAAGTCTATAATGGTGTCAAACACCATGGATATGTTATCGGGATGAAATACCGACAACATATCTTCCAGGGAGATAAGGTCAAGGATTGTGCCGATCTCAAAGAATGGAACGGCTTCGTTTTGATCCAGGTCTATTATAAGGCGCTCTACCGCGAAGAACAGTACCGGCAGAAATTCCACAAACTCCAAAATGCTCTGGTATATTCTTGGGGCTATGATGTTCATAATTACTACAATTATAAGCAGCAGCGAAACGTATGTCAGAAAAATACTGATCCCGCGTTTGCGCTTGAGTAAGTACGGCTTTACAAGCCTGCCGCCGCTGTGATCCAGAAATTTGTCCAGTATCTTTTCGATCCGTTCGCGTGGTATGTCCAGCACATAGCCTATAACGAAGCCCCACACAAAAGGAGAAATGGCGGCAAGGAAGAAAGCGAACCATCCCCAGATTATTTCAATCTCCGAAGCCACCATGTATATGGCGATGATCGCCGTCGCCAGCAGCAGGAAAGAGAGCCAGCTCTTAAACTGATACGAATCCATCAATTTTTTCACGTGAAAACCTCCCGTATATCTAGCCGACTTCCTTGGACAGAGCCGCGCCCAGCGCCGTAGCGAATTCCGAGAACTTAGGGATTATAAAATTCATCTCGAAGAATTTTCGCAGCGGCTCAAAAACTTCGCGGCATACGCTGAATGTGCTCAAATTCCCTGTCAGCACCAAGTCCTTGATATCATGGTTTATCAGCGCGAAACGCGCCGTCATGCCGATAGACTGGAACACCATGTTGAGAATGCCAAGCGCCACGTCGTTTGGCGAGGCTACTTCGGACAACTTTCCGAAGTTGGACGCGGTGGTGTCCGGCGGAAGGCTGTCCATGGCCCCGTTAAATATGTCGCGCACCATCAGGTCAACATTGTACAGGTTGCCCCTTGAGGCCATTTCTGTTATTGTGTCTATGCTGCGCACATTAAGCATCGCGCTTGCCAGCCCCAGTATCGTGCCGCCGCCAATGCCTGTCCCGCCGATGTGAGCCGACGTATCTCCGCTTGCCCTCACAATAGCAGTGCCTGTTCCCATGCTCACGATTATGGCTTCGTCAAGACCTGAAAGAGCCAGGCCGCCCATGCCGATCGCCGCGAATTCGTCCACCTTCTGCGTGGATATGCCGTAAATCGGCCGCGTAATGTACGACGAACCCACGCCGGTAATCATTATACGTTCAATGTCCGCCAAGGTGATGCCGTTTTCGTCCACAAACTTGCCAAACGCGCCGAACAGCGACGCAACTGGGTCGGTGGCTCTCACAAACAGAGGCGTCTTAACCGTGCCGCCGTCCTGACCTATTATCTTTGTCGTACTGCCGCCAATATCTATCCCAATTATCACAGACTTACCGCTCCTTACACAATAGCCAAATTTTACAGTATTGTAACACATAATAAATGGGTTAACAATACCATTGTTATGTGCTATACTTATTTAATCTGAGTTCGACGAAGTCGAACCAGTCGCGTAAGCGACTGAAAATGCGAAGCATTTTTCAGGTTATCCGCACAATTTGAGGTGTCTTTTCCGCAAATTGTGCGGATAAGATCAAAGTTCGATGAACGGTTTTTGTTCATCGAACTCACGTTATTCAAACGCATTCAGGAGGTACTGGTTTATGCTGAAACGGTTAACGGTATTTATGGCGGTTTTATTTGCCTCACTTGCACTGTCCGGCTATGGCTGTGTTTACGCTGCGAATGATACTTGGCTCACTGAAGAAGAACGTATTTACGGACTGTCCCTGATATGGAGGCACAGCGCCGAAATGTCGGCATTCCTGGCGCAGACGCCTGAAGACTTCGATTGGAACGCCCTGTACCTGGAATACATACCACGGGTTATAGCCGCACAGGATATGGTGGAATATTATGAAGTCTTGAGCAGGTTTACCGCCAACCTACACGACGGAAAATCAGCGGTTATGTTTCCTGATGGATACTTCTTCTCCTTTGTGTCTCCTATCAGTGTAAGATATATCGAGGGCAGTTTTATAGTATACGCTGTAAACTCAAGTTTTACAGACATCCCCGTCGGAAGCGAAATTATGTCGGTAGACGGATCGGACGCCAAGGTGTTTCTTGAAGAATACATGGGTGATATCCTAAACCTCCACACCCCTCTTGCAAGGGAAGATCGTCTCTCAATGCTCTTCCGGGCGACCCGCCGGCCGATAGAAATGTCATTGGAAGTTGTAACGCCCGATGGGGAAGAAATGGCCGAAGTTATCCGATTTATTTCCAGCTCACGACAAACCGACCCGATAAGAAACAGGGATATAGCACTAAGCGCCATGTATCCCGGCGGCGAATCAATCTCGCTGGAAGACGGCGCTTACGCGCAAGTCCACGAAGGAAACCTGCACCGTATAATTATCCCGCATTTCCAAAGCGACAACATATCCGAGTCTGTATTACAATATTTAGAAGAAGTTGCGGAAACGGCTCAAGGTTTTATTCTGGATGTACGCGGAAACATGGGCGGCAGTACCGATATTGATATTTTGTTACAGTTTATAGACCCGCGGGAGCTTAACATGTTTTCCGCCTATAGGCAGGTACGGGATGCCCGCCACATGGCTGTGGCAACCGCTATAATGGCCTTTGACTTCGTGCCGGACGATCTTTGGGATCAATATGAACAAGGCCGCCCATTCTATCACGGAAGACTTATGCTGGAAAGCAGGCATCTGGAACCCCTGGACTTCAACGGTATAACTGATATGGATGACGATATGATTGATGAAATGCTTGCCGAATTTTCTCTTGGCTTGTTTGACGTACCCGTAGTAATTTTGGCAGATTATGCGACGGCTTCTGCCGGGGATGACTTTGTGGCTTTTGCCGACGGAGTGGACAGGTTTACCATTATAGGAACCAACACAATGGGCTCAACAGGCCAGTTGGCTGTTTTCAGCTTACCCGGAGGCGGTACATTCAACCTGACAACCAACTTGATGCTATCAAGCGAGGGCCGGCAATTAAATAATTATGGCATTGCCCCGGATATATGGGTCGAACAAGGACTGGCCGACCTTCTTGACGGCAGAGACACCCAGCTTATCGCCGCCTTGGAGTATCTGACGGAAAGAATAGCTGAATAAGAACCTGTGTTCAATACCCGAAATGTCGGCTGGAAGTGGCGATTTTTCGCCAATCTAGGAAGGAGCGACGCCCGGGGTCCCCACAAAGCCCGGTTTTGGCTTTGTGGGGTGGACTGAGCGTACCTATAGCGGTACGCAAGGATGCTGTGTGCCGGTGGCACACGTTTAGCATCCGAAGCGCCAGCGTAGGCGGAGCGACTGACGAC
>WRAW01000065.1 GCA_009780015.1 Defluviitaleaceae bacterium
ATGCGGTGAGATGCCCAGCTGCTTCGCAAGTATCTCCCTGTCACCCGCGGCTTGGTTGAGCATGTAGATAAAATCCGAGTTTTCCACTATGTTGGATACCTCACGCGAAAGAAGGAAGTCTTTAACGTTTTGGGTCAAACCGCTCGGCACTCCTCCCCATTTTCGGAAGCGCTTCCAGATTTCTACGCTATAGGCTGCGGTCTGTTCTTCTTTCAGCATGAGGTGGAACTCATCCTGGTAAAACCAGGTAGTTTTCTTCTCGTTGCGGTTGGCGCTCACCCTGTTCCACACGGCATCCTGTAGGATAAGCATTGCGATTTTCTTGAGTCCCTTGCCGAGTTCCTTTATGTCGTAGCACACAAGTCTATTCTTGATATCCACGTTTGTACGATTGCAAAAAACATTTAAGCTGCCGGTAACGTAGATTTCAAGAGCGGTTGCTATGCGCTGGGCTTCGGATTCACCTTGTTTGCGCAGTAGGTTGTACAAGTCCTCAAGCGTAGGCATCTTGGCGGGGTCGGGGTCGGTAAGGAAGTCTCTGTACACAAGCCTTACGCAGCGGTCGATGATGGTTTTCTCAACCGGCTCCAGCCCTGTCTTGCCACCTATAATGAGTTCGCACAGCGATAAGATGAAGTCCGATTTGAGTGTCAGCGGGTCTTCGTCGTCGTAATCGGGATTGATGTCCATAGGGTTGATGTAGTGGCTGCTGGTGGGTGACAGTTTGATAACCTGACCGCCTAAGCGGTTTACGAGGGGAAAATACTCCGCTTCCGGGTCTGATATAATGATATCATCGCCGGTGAGCAGGAACACGTTGACAATCTCACGCTTGGCTGCGAAGGACTTGCCGGAGCCGGGGGTGCCGAGGAAAAGGCCGTTTGCCGAACGCAGCAGCTTGCGGTTTGCCATGATTAGGTTGTTTGACAGAGTGTTAAGGCCGTAATACAAAGCTTCGCCGGTTTGGAACAGTTCGCATGTCGTGAACGGCACGAAGATGGCCACACTTGACGTTGTAAGCCCACGCTTAATCTCAATCTGATTCAGTCCAAGTGGCAAGCTACTCATTAGCGCCTGTTCCTGTTGCCAGTCCAGCCGTTTTAGAACGCAGTTGTATTTTTGCGCCACACCCGCCGCCGCGAATACGTCGTTCTCAAGCTTGGACTTGGTTTTCGCGGTATTCATCACAAGCACAGTAACGAGGAACATGCGCTCGTTTCTGGATTGCAAATCTTCCAGCAGTGACTTGGCTTCGTTGCCATAAGTGGCTAAATCGCTGGGAATAATATCCATGTCGTATCCTGACCTTACGGCGCGCTTCTGCTCCTCTATCTTCATCTTATCGAGGTCGGAGAGCTTGCGCTTGATGGTCTTGATAGCTTCGGACTGGTCTATTGACTGGATGTGCAGTGTTACGGTAACAGCGAAATCCAGTTCAAGGAAGTCAGCAAGCATACGGTCTGTAAGTTCCGGGGCGAGTATCTGCAAGTAGCTTGCAGCGCCATAGTGTGCACCCATGCCGAAGGTCTTGCCCTGCCGGAAGTCGAAGGACGTGGGGGCGATGTAGTCCTTGGTGGTCTGACCTGTGTGTGGGATGTCGTTCCAGTTAAAACTGAACTTGTCTGCACCGTCCACATGGAACTGGCCGTGAAGAATCTCCAATCGCTCCATGCCGCTCAGAGAACTTGCCGTCACACCCAGTATCTTGAAGTTGTTTAAGATATCAGCTTCAACACGTTCAAGGCGCAGTTTCGCGGCTTTGAGGCTATCGGCTTCAATCCCGAAGGTAACGTACTTGGACTTAACAAGGCCGTTGTTGCCCTTGGCCTGCTGGTATTTCAGTATGTCGGAATACTCAACGCGCAAGAGGTCGCAATCGTCCCCGGTCATTGGGATGTTAATTGACTTGAGTATCTCGGCTCCGTCGCTGTACTTGTTGATAGCCGATATTTGCAGGCTGATAGAACTATCGAAGTAGTTAAGCCAGTCGCAGTAGTTCTCAAATATCCGGGTTTTGTCCTCGTTTTGGGCAAGGTGATAGTTGATGTCTCCGAACACAACGGTCTTGGTGTAGAGACGCTCGGTGACACGGCAGATGCCGTCCCGGTACATCTCGATGTACGGTATGGATTGCTGGGCCGTTCTTGGCTTATCCTTACGCCCGAACATCTTAGTTATCATAGACGAAAAGAAACCGCCCGATTGTTTCGCGGGCGGTTTCTTGGCGCTTTTGTTGGTCGTGCTGCTCTTAATGTCCTTATCGTCTTTCTCCGACTTTCTTGCGTCGGCCATGCTTTCCTGTGCCTGCATCACGCTTAACGATAGGCGTTTTTCTTGGTCTTGCTGCTGCTTTGTTTTTGGGCTGGTATGCAAAGCTATCTCCCTCCTTGTCCAGTTTTTCAAAGAGATTCTCCGTCTTGTATGTCCGAATCCCCGGCCAGAACAGTTTTGCTCGGATGTAATTGCGCATGACTATCTCGGCGGGCTGGCTGTCGCGCTCGTACATAGCCAACATAAACAGCGGCATCATAACGCCCATCATAACCAGCACCGCCCCGGTGTCACCGATGGTTCCCCGCGTGAACAGGTACGTCGGTAAACCTATCGTGACAGCCGTGCCGAAGCAGACTAACTGGCGAGGACTCATGTTGAGGGCTATTCGGCTTTTTATCAGATTCAGGTCTTTGGGTATACTCACAAAAGCGATAATATCCGGAAAACAAGAATAAGGAGTTTTGTTAATTTACAAAAGTCCTCATCCGTTTTCCTCCCTCCCTTGTCTTGGAATTTTGTGCAAAATTAAAAGCGCTCCATCTCGTCTGATGCAGAGCGCTACTGTTAATCATAATTTACGTTACGCTACATAATATGATAATATGAATGCTATTTATGCAAATACAGACAGACAATATAATGAAGGGGTACAGGGTACAGGGTACAGGGTACAGGGGGAGGTGATTGTCATTCCAACACCAAAAGTTGACACCAAGTACAATTTGTGGCTGGTGAAAACCGGCATGAACATTGCGTATTATCGAAAGCTGAAAAGCGTATCGCAGGAAGAACTTGCCGAAATGACCGGCATAAGCAGAACCACCATAGCTAATATCGAAAACTCGAACAAATACCAAAGCATGTCACTCAGTACGGTATTTAGGATTGCGGATGCCTTGAAAGTGCCTGTAAAGAAGCTTTTTGACTTTCGGGATGAGGATGATTAGACATCACGTAGTAGTTGACATGTCGGGTGCTTTTGACATGTCAGCTTCTGTTGGCAAGGCCTTATCATTTCACACGGCGACATCCGCGTTTTTCGGCATAGCCCCCGTTCGCGGAGCCGGAGCATTCGCAGCGGCCTTCGCCGCGCCGTTGCGTAGCCCTTCCTCAAGACTGGGCTTTCTGTCAGCGAACTTGTCGGCGCTTGCTTCCCTCATCTGAACCTTGTACTCGTCTAAGATAGCCTTGCTTATTTCTTGGCGCAAGCCTTTGGCCACCGGGAACGCTATGTCGTGATACTCGTTAGTTTTCGGGTCTTTGGATTGGGGCATGTTGATAAACAACCCGTTGCTCCCCTCCATGACGCGTATTCCGCGTATCGCAACCAAGTCCTCAACCGATACGCTGGCGAAGGCTCTGGTGCCGCCTTTTGGCTCGTCGATGGGGTATACACGTACATCCAGTTTTGTGTTTGACATAACTTTTACCACCTTTCTACGTATCCCACTCGAGGGATGTGGATTTGGATTTGGATTTACCGGCGTTTAGCGCGTCTTGCTCCTTGACTTTCTCGTTGGCTGCTTGGAGTTTCTCGGTTAGGGATTGTTTCGGTTTTTCAATTGATACAGACTTCGCGCTTGAAGCAGTTTTTTCGTTTGAGGCTGATTTTTCGGCAGCTTGTTCCGGGGGATTGCGGAATTCCATCGGCTTGTCGAATATCTTTTCTTTAAGCAGAGCCGAAGCTTGGTCGTCAATGCAGTCGCGTAGCGTGTCCATGTAAGTTTCGTCATAGTTAAACCATGCGGAGTGCAGAGATTCGAGAGGTTCCTCAAAGTTTAACAGCGCCTCGGCTTCGTCATTCCCAAGGTTGCCGGTTTCAATGCAAATCAGCAAACTTTCCTTGAACACAACTTCATGGGAATGTTTGATGATTTCTCCCGGCGGCAATTGTTTCAGATGGCCGAGAAAACTGTCGTATTCCTTGTACATCTTGTTATAGAGCCTCTCTTGCGCGGTTAGTTTTACGCTTTCGTGCCCAAGTGGTTCATGGTCTTGGCTTACTTCGGCAGTTTCAGTTTCGCTTGCATCGCCAACCAGCGGATAATCCTCCAGTGCGTATTGCTTGTCATAAACATCGTACAGCGCGAAGCTGATGTCGCCAATGTCTATGTTACTGTCAACCCATGCGTTGGCTACAACTTCGAGCGGATTTTTGAATTTCAGAAAGAAATCCAGCTTGTCCTCGTCGAAGTGATACCTCGAAGTCATGTACAAGTGTACGTTTGACATGGCGGATATCTTATTAGCCATGTCGATAATCGTCTGCTTATCAAAACCCATCAGCATCGTGTGATAGTCAGCGAGGTTCTTGTCAAGACGGTCGATAAGTGTCCAATAGTCTCCCACTGCCGGGTGCGCGCTTCCCGGAAAGCTGTTGCAGAAGGATTCGCAGTTTTGCCGGAGATTACCCAAGCGCGTTATTTCGTCATGGCCCAGACGTGTTATGTTTATCAGCATCCTTGGGGCCATAATTACATCATCAAGGGCGATTTCGTCTAAGATTTTTTCTTCGCCGTACAGATCGCTGAAATACGCCTCAATCTCCGCTATCCGCTCCGGCGGGTAGTCAAAGGCCGTAAAATCGACGTGGACGGAATCTGTGGTGTTGTCTGTTTCATCTGCGTGTTCCGCTGTGCCGTATTTCAAGATTTCCTTAACTTCGCCTATGAGATAGGCATAGTCGTTGTTGCCGGCGGATATCACCCAGTCGCCGGGTTTGACTTCACCGTGTATTGTTGTTGATGTGTTCATTCAAACGCCCCCTGACTGCTGTTCCCATGCCCACAAAGACTACCTTTAATGAACTCCGATATAATTTCCCCTATATCGCCATGCGAAGCTTCACGGTATTCCTTCCACACATAGGACAACATCAGCAGCGGGTCGTTGTATTGCAGCAGATTGGCCGCTTCTTCTTCGCCGACGAAGTTGTGTGTTGAAGTGTAGGAGTACACATCCTCCGTAGCGTCGATAAGCGAAGCTAACTCGTATATGCTGACGGTATCAAGTTCGCGCACATCATCCTTGAACTCGGTGTAGTTTTGCTCTATGCGCTCCCGCAGTAGAGTGAGATTACTCAATAGGCATCATCCCTTCTTGTTTGCTTGCTGTAGATTTTGCTTGCCTTGAAAGTTTCGGCTTGTTTTTATATCGCTCAACTACTACCCCGAACCGAAGATTGACTTGGCCAACCCTGATGTACGGAACAACGTAAACGCCAGCAAAATCGTATACGAAACCGTACCCCATGCCGCCGCGTGAACGCTATCTGCAGTTGTAATGGTACTCAGCAGAACGGCATATATCGCAACACAGACCATAATCAAAAATCCCTGAAACGCCAGCGCGAACAGGGATTTCAAGTAGCTGTTGCCTGTATTGCCCCATTCTCTATTTACCAAAGTTGCCAGCGGAATCGGGGCAAGGCTGATTGTTAGGTAAATCTCAATCATTCTTCCGTAGATAATCAGGAACACACATATGGAAATGACCCGTATCGCAAGCTGTAGGATGCTGGATTCAATATAGAACTGGACTAACGCCCCTGTACCCATATCTTCAAGCTGTTCCTCAAGGTCTGCAATGGCGATATCCACGTCAAGGCTTCCCACGATTACGCCTGCGCTGCTGTTCACCACATGTTGGGCTATCTCGAACACTCCCACTACTATGTCAAATGTATTGGTTAGAATCAGCACGGCGCAGAATGTCTTGAACACCCACTTGTAGATATTAAAAGTGTCGAACTCGGCCATGTTGTTCTTCTCCAATATCATCTGGATGAGTTCGTAGCACAGGATGAACGTCAATATCACACCGGCTATCGGTATGATGACCGTTTCGGATATCGTGCGCACCATGTTAAAAATAGAACTGTTCCATCCGGAAGGAGTTTCGCCTACCTGTGACGCGATATCATTCACGCGTACATTTAGGTCGTCAAACATAGAGGTAAAGTTGCTCACGATGCCGTCTATCATCAGTTCCCGGAACCATTCGTCTATGAAATCGCGTAGCCATAGCATTATATACCCCCCAAGTGCCGCCGAAGGTTAGACATCTTCGGCGGCTTTTTAGGTCGAATTTTTACCCGAAAAGCCCGGAAAGCAGCGGTATAAGCACCATACCCACCAAGGCTGTGCCGCCGCCGGCCATCAATTGCTTGATCCTGTTTTGTTCACACAAGGGCGCTAACCTTGCGCAGTTCCACCATTAATAGCGAATCAGTTTCGATTCCGTACAGGCGAACATCCCATGCTTTCACATGGGAGCAGACTATATCTTCACCCGCCGACGGCGGGGCAAACCGCTTCGAGCCGCTTGGCCCTACTCCCTCACGGGATAGTCGTTGAACCTTACCCTTCAGAAGTTTTGCTACGCAAAACCGCACCTTCGGTGCGCCCGACTTCTTTCGGGTTCTTGTTCGGGTCTTGGCTGCTGATTGCCCATTATCCCGGCGTTTAGGCTTACGCCATGCGCCATCTATGCGTTTTTTTCCGCTTTCGCAACTCATCACACTTGGGTATATTTCATCCCTATGTTGTGGTACGCATAGCTTTAGGGCTTCCCAGCAATTCAATTTGTCTCCATATGGAATCGCGCCATACGCTGCACGGCGATTACTCGTCCGTGGAGGGATTTAGGCAAGTTTCCCTTGGGATTTCGCGCCGGGGTTATCCGATCCGTAGCCTTCCAAAAGGTTGATAATACCCCATACGCCAAGACCGGCTCCAAGGGCAATCACCAGCGTTTGCATTGTGTCTACTGCGCTCTCGAAAAATTCCATTGGACATTCCTCCTGTAATTTTGGATTGATTGACTGCTGTAGTAAAATATAGAAAGAACCTTGCGGCTTTGTTGGATGCCGCAAGGTTCTTTTGGACGGGGTTACTATGTGTTTGCTTATGGCCGTGCGCCTAACGGTGCTTAGTCGTATAACTGTAATCGCCGCCGACATGTTCGTTGTACAGAAACAGCCAGTTAGGGTCGTAGCAGATGTGGTACTCGAAGTCGAGATGCGGAATGTCGCTTGGGCAGCCGTTATCGGCAATCCAGCGCCGAACTTCCTCCAAGACGTGTTCGTCATAGCGCACCGATATACCCATCATGCCGTAAGGAATAATGGCCATATGCTCCGGTGCAATATTCAGCCTGCCGATTATCGAAGCAGCCGCGTGCCCGTGGGGTCTGCCCGTCTCGGAGAGCATACCGCATAACATCGCTATGCCCCTTGCCGTCAGATAGTGAGCGCCTTTTTCGTGGATAACATCTATCCCAAAGGGCTTGTACGCGCCGCGCAGGAAGTCCATTACTTCATCCGGAGTAGCGTAGGTTTTGGCGTAGCCGCCGAGGACGTTACGTATGGCCGTGTTGAATACCTTTAGTTGCGGCGTAGTAGAGCGCGCTTGAAGCTGCGCGCGTTCGGCGGCTTCCATTTCGTTAAACTTGGACACGTACAGGGACGTGAACAGGATGCCTTTCTCGCCGGTGAGTTTGTTGGCGATCAGCTCACATGCCATCTTGGAGAGAAGATAGCACGGCAGGGTGCGGCCAATGCTGTCTTTGTAGCTGCTTTCAAGGAAAAAGTCATTGACACCAATTTTGGTTTCAATAGAAGAACTATCAATGACTTCAATGTACCTCTCGATATCGCGCAGCAGATGGTGGTGTCTCTTTCCGATAAATGCCGCCACTTCGCGGCTGTCAACATAAGCGCTGCCGTTTTGTTTGATGAGTGTCAGGTCGTACACTATAATTCCCCCTAAGATATGATTTGGTATTGGTGTGAACAGAAATAGCCTTGTCCCGAGTTGGGACAAGGCTACAGGTAACTCAAAATGGTTCGAGATCTTCCGGGAAGTCCGCAAAGGCTTCTGTTTCGTCGAAACCCGGGAAGTCTGCGAGGGCTTCTTGCGGCATTTCCTCATCCACGGCAACGTACTCGAAATGCTCGTATTCCTCCGTTGGCTTTACTTTCAGCCGTTTTAATATGTGCTTACTTACGTCAAACGCGTTCTTGGGGTTGGCATCGGACAGATAGCGGTAGTTCTTATGCTTGGTCAAGTCGTACTTGTCCGATAAGAACGGCCTAACGCCTCTTCATTTTCTCGAACTTCCATTGAGTTTATCATTGCTACGAGGCTGTTCATGCTCTTTTCCTCATCATTGGCCTCGTAGAAGATATAACCTATCAGAGCGCAATAGAGCATTTTCTCGCTCTGCTCCCAGAACGGATCGCCGCCTTTGTTGTCGCTGGTGCGCGTGTTTTCTACTAAAGCCGTGACTAGCTTCAGTATGTCGGACTCTTTTCTGAGGTAAGTGAAAGGATTATATCGTAAACTCCGACCCATGTCGATTGTGTTCATAATCTTAATCTTGTACCCCTTACGCTCTAGGAGCGAAGCTGTCTCGTAGACGAGTCCACCTTTTGGGTCTGTGATACAGTATGAGCTATGGAGTTGGAGAATATTGGGTTTGACGAAAAACCTGGTCTTGCCGGAGCCGGAACCGCCGATAATCAGCACATTCTTGTTGCGTGCGTGTTTGGGCAGCTTCGGGCGGCTTTCCATCGTGAGACTTTCCGTGGCGGTTAGAATGACGTTGTTCTCGGGCTTGGGGTCGATGTATGGTTCAATATCCTTGCGAGTACCCCATCTGGCAGAACCATACTCAACATCAGCGCGCCATTTCTTAGCGTTCTTGCGCTTGTATTGGACTATGCCGTAGACGATAACCGCACCGGCGAGACCGACCACTGAATCGAATGGGTCGAGACTTGGGATTGGGTTAGCGAGAGTGCTGTTCAGGTTGTTGATAGCGTCCATCAACCTATGAGCAGCATCACGGCCAACAGATAGCCGATACGCTTCGCCTACCTTATTAAAGAACCAGAGCAGCAGTAGGTATGGGAGATTTCGAATGACAAGTCTCTTGATTTTAGATGATGTCATAGCGAAATCTCCCCTCTGTTACGATCCTTGGCGGGAGCGTCGGAGAAAGAGATTAACTCCTTAAACTTCTCCAACTTGTCCAACATAGACGGCTTGGGTGTTTTGCGCTTCAACACCTCACGCGAATACTCCTTAAAAGCTGAATCAAACGCCTTACTGTCCTGTGCCTTGAAGAACACGTACAACCATTATCAGCCCCCCTGATGTATGTGATACCATTTCGCAATCGTTCAAGTAGTTAAAATTTGAAACGCGACCGGGTTCAGGGGCGCGTTTCAAATTTTAACTACTAATTGAACGCGAAATGGTATGACCTTCTGTGATTTTTGTGCTATATGCGATTCTTGCGCTATATACAGTGTGAATCTTTCTGCGATGTTTGGGTTTGCGACATTTCCAAACACATTGTTTGTTGCATGGCCTGTAAGGTATCGTTATAATCCTTGCCGTGCAAGGGCGGCGCTCGTAGGCAGACTACGCCCGGTTTGAGCGTATCGGCAATCTTTGCCGCAACGGTATTCCCGGCTTCGTCATTATCGGTACAGATGATACAAGTTGATATTTCCGGACGGTTATCAAGGAAGTGATTCAGCGCCAGCAAGCTGACACCTCCAAGAGAAAGCCGCCAGCCGTCAAAGGCAGGAATGAAGCCCTGTTCACATAGTGTCTGATGGGATAGGGCATCTATCGGAGATTCAAAGATAGCTACGGCATTGGAACTTGTACGATTGTTGGCATGATCGTTTGTGTTGACGGCAGGCATATAGCCGGAAGGCGGGATAGTGAAGCCATAGCGCTTATCACTGCCATCGGCATCTCTCATGAAGCTTCCTGTGGTAGAGCGTATTGCAGCGAGGCGGGTTTTGCCCTGTTCATCCTTGCCGAGAAAGACAGCGTTGTGATGGACTGCACTCTCGTAGACACAGCCGCGGTCAACGCAAGACATTATCAAATCTCTGTCTATGCCGCGGCTTTGTAAGTAGGCGAGGACACGCCGATTATCCTTATTCCGGCGAGGAAGGGCTAATGGAGCACGCCGGGGGTGTTCAGGGTGTTCGGTCTGCCGGAGATGTGCCGACAAAGATTTTATCGGCGATAGAGGTGATCTAAGTTGTCCCAAAGGTTTTTCGCCTATCAACATAGAAACCGCATCGACAAAGCCGTAACCCTTTACATCAAGGAGATACTCCAACGCAGAGCGTTTCCCTGTGTGCGTCCTATGGCAGTACCAACCTCTTTCATTGACGGCGATAGCATCATCATCCTTATGCCGGTAGCCGCTGCCTACGCGCTTAAATGCGCTTGGTTCATGGGTGAGGATATAGTCAAGGACGTGAACCTCTCTTGCCCGCCCGATCATCTCCTTGGTTACGAATCCCACCGCTCAAACTTCTCCTTCCGCTTGATTCTGCCGTGCCTGACCGCATCCTGTTTGATATCCTCGCAGCAGCACACAGGCAGGGCACAGCCGCGCTTCTTTCCGCGATAGTGTCGGCACATTTTGCAGTCGCAATCCTCTAGGTAGTATTTGAACTTGTTGATACGTCTGATGTTTTGCTTCTTGGACTTTTGTGGCCTCATGGGATTCCTCCGCTCAAGTAGTTTTTAGGTAACACAAAAGGGCCTAGTCCTCCGTTTTGCGGAGAACTAGGCCCTTTGACTGATACCATTTCGCGTTCAATGTAGTAGTTAAAATTTGAAACGCGCCCCTGAACCCGGTCGCGTTTCAAATTTTAACTACTTGAACGATTGCGAAATGGTATGACTTATGTTGTTATTGCGCAGCCGCATCGATTTAATTTACGTGATTGCTCAGCGTTTGCGTATTGAATCCGCCCCACATTTTTGCTACAATGGGGTGCATGTCTTTCTTGTGGCATTATAAACTCCATCAACAAAGGCAATAATGCGATAAGCGTGGTAGGAGTGAGTTATACATATGAACGATGATACTATTCATAGTGCTGATGGTATTTTAGTAGAGGTAGACACCACAACCGCGTCAGAAATCCAAAGCCAGCCCATGTCGTGGATTTGGGAACTCTACATCCCGCAAGGCACTGTTACGATTTTGATCGGGGATGGTGGGGATGGCAAAAGCTTTGCCACGCTTGCTTTAGCGGCGGCAATATCTAACGGCCTGCCATTACCCGGAGCGGAAAAAGCAATGCTGCCGCCATCGGACATAATTGTACAAAATTCCGAGAACCCTTGGCCGACAGTAATCAAACCCCGTCTTGAGATGCTTGGCGCAAATTGCGATAAGGTTCACCGAATTAACGCCGCCGGAAAGCATCTCACTCTGACAGACGGACGTATAGAAGCCGCGATCCGCAAGCATAACGCCAAGCTGATGATAATTGACCCTTGGCAGAACCATCTTGATAGAAATTTCAGTATGAACCGTTCCGAGAGTGTGCGTCCGGCGCTTATGCACTTAGAGCAGGTTGCGGAAAGGACGCAATCGGCTATTGTGTTAGTCGGGCATATAACGAAGGGGCGCGGAAAGGCGCAGCATAGGGGTTTGGGCAGCGTGGACGTGGTAAACAGCGTCCCGAGTGCATTGTATCTTGGGAAAGCCGAGGGACTCGACCCTGACGTTCGTGCAATTGCGCACGGGAAAAGTAACTTCGCCGAGCTTGGATCGACACAGCTTTTTCGGCTTAATAAGATTGACGGCTTTAGCTGGATAGGCGAGAGTGATGATATTACTCCTGATGATATAATGCGTTACAAGGCTGTGAGAGTGAAGGAAGATAAGAATAAGGTAGATGAAGCCGTTGACTTTATTACCGAGATACTTTCAGAGGGTGATATGTCGGCGGTAGATTTGAACGAACTGGCTGATGAAATGGGCATTTCAAAACGGACTCTTGAGAGGGCGCGAAAAATCGCGAATATAAAGCCGAGAAGGGTAGACGGACATTGGGTGTTGTCATTGCGGCACGAAGATGTATGACCGCCAAGCCCACACCATGACCGCCAGTGGCGGTGATGGATAAAACGCTGATGGCACAAGCTTTCGCGCTAAGGCCGCCACGCGTGCGCTGATACACCAAAACCTGACGGCAATAAAATTAGGAGGTCCGATCATGGATCATAAGCAAACTGTTAAAGAACTGACGTTGATGTTGCTGTATCTAACCTCATGGACGGAAAGGGATTTGTATAGCTGTCAAAGAAGCTAGAAAGGTTATGATTTCGACATCCTTGATGAGTTAGTGGGCGAAGGATATATCAGCGATTCAAAGCGCTCGAAGTCCGTTGTTTTGTATGAGGACGGTATCAATTCCGCTAAGGAGTCGCTTGAACGGTATGGCTTTGAGCAGGCATGACTGCTCTATTACCGGTGTACGTTTCCTCGCAACAGCTTCAAAACAACGTCAACATTGTCGTGGCCGTCATAAGCACCTATGTGATTATCGCCGCTACTGCTGTACAGCAGGCCATTATCTTGGTTGCGCAGAACGTGCCCGGCCAGACCTTTCACGCCATCTTCTTTAACACAACGCACAAACGCGATGTGCTTAATACTGTCATGTTTCTGCGAAAACATACCCTTATCACAGGGGAAAACAGCGCATTTCCAGCAGCCCTTTATATCTCTTTCGGCACAGCATTGGCGTTGGTAACAAGCATCTGCATGAGTACAGCCGTTATCCCCGCTACATCCGTTGCAGTTTGCCGCTTTGCCGAGCAACCCGAAGAACAGACCACACGGCGCGATTGTCTGAGCCAACTCATTCTTGCGTTTTTGGAACGCATGGCGCTCTAGTGCATCAGCGACTTTCTGCTGGCTGACGTAATGCGTTGCGTACAGGCGCTCAATTTGTTCATCACCGCTTTTTGAGAAACGTAGCCGGATGCGTTTGTGATTATCTTTATTCCAACTTCTGTAGTCGCTCCATGACGCTTTAAGATTGCTCTTTCGAGCAAAAGCTCTAATCTCGTGGTTGACTGTCGAAAGTTTGCCGAGGTTGATTTGGCACACACGCTCAAGGTAGGGAACCTTACCTCTACGCCAATCCTCGTATTTTTCTTTCGACAGCGCACCAATCGCCATCAGTACCCCAACCGGCGACGCTACGCCGTTGGTTTTGATTAAGGAGTACATTGCCGAATGGACTTTTTTGCGTAATTCTACATTGTTCATATACTTGCCTCCAATTGGATTTTATCATACAGCACTCAGGTTAGCAATGTTTTCAGACATAACAAGAGGCGCGATGTTTGATTTTCAGACTAAACATCGCGCCCCTTGGCATATCCAAAATCGTCTGCTGCTAGTTTTTATTGTTCTCCGGAATAAGTAAGTCTAGCCATTTTCAGCACTACCTTCCTGCGCGGCTTGCTCGCTTTGCCAAGTTTCCAGTAAACCCGCAATCACATCGTTCATCTGCCGGAGTGAGTAATCGGCGGGGAAGTATCTGCGGAAGTGCGTGGAAATTTTTTCGTGATGGTTGATTTTGGGCTTGGATTCTGATAATATGGAGTAAATCAGTTCCTTCGTAAGCGCCCCATCCTGTTTCAGCTTTTTAAGCTGTACAGCTTGGGACAGAGAGGGCTTTATGTCGTACAGTTCCATCGCAGCTACAACTTCGCATTGTTCGGTTTGCGATAAGTAGGAAAGTTCGACTGCGGGGTTGAAGGCAAGCTGGCGGTTGTCCACCTTATCAAGCAAGTCAACCACAAGTTCCGTCAGACTTATGTAGCGGAAGATTTGGCTCTTGCTCTCGCCGGTCTGCTCCATTAGGACTTCGACAGACAGCTTCTCACCCTTGATTCCGTTATGGTTCAGAGCCTCCATCTTGACCCGATACGCCCACGCCTTTTCGCTGAACAGTAGCTTTTCACGCTGTTGGAGGTTTGAATCCACCATCGCTATCTCGGCGCTGTCATCGTCCATCGTGCGTATGATAACCGGCATAGTAGCAAGCCCTGCCAACTCACAGGCTCGTTTGCGTCGGTTGCCTGCAAGCAACTCGTAGCCATATCCACCAGAATGAGGTCGAGCCAGACCTGGCTCTCGAACTCCGTGTTGCTTAACGCTCTTAACAAGCCGCGTCATGGTCTCGTCGTCGTTGACTTGGAAGGGGTGAAACTCAGGCGGGTACAGTTCTTCCAGAGGAATATAGACAATAGTTTCATCGGTTTCGATTGCCCCATCTGTTTTAGCGGTGCTCCTAAAAATGTTATCAAAACCGGCAAGGGCATTGTTTCCGAGGATAGGCTTACCCACGGCCATCGCCCCCTTTAAGTCCCTCAATGCTATCGCATACCATCTTCATGTGTGCTATCCACTGTTGACGAGTGTCTTCCTCAAACCATGAAGTGTACGCATCATGGTCAGGGTCAAGCATTTTGTGTAATTCTTCGAGCAGTTCATCTAAAACGCTGTCCGTGAAGATGAACTCAGTTATCTTCATTTCCGCTCCTGCTTCATAGTCCTCTATTACGAATACGCCTTTTTTTGAAAACTCTGCAAGGCACTCCGCAACTAATAGAACAGCGGTACCGTAGCGGCTTGGAAACATAATATCAATATTCTCTTGTATCAGTTTTTCGCTGAGCTTCTTGCCAACTCTTTCCTTCTTTAAGAAAGACTCATTCTCCCGTCTTATGCCCTCAATGATATGATTTTTACAAAACTCCATGATACCCTTAACATCGAAATACCCAAAACCAATCGGCTTCAAGACATC
>WRAW01000066.1 GCA_009780015.1 Defluviitaleaceae bacterium
TAAACTCATCACGGTTTACCACCGTTACCACAACGTCTACCGCTTTTTCCGACACACTGTTTATTCATAAATAAGAACGGCTTACAACATACCATTTGTTGTCAGGAGGTACTGTACTTTTATCTTTATATTCACTGCACTTTTTTATTGACAAACACACATTATTTACTATCTTTTCGGATTTGCACTTCTTACACTCCATACGAGTACCTTCCCCTATCATAACTTTTGCAATATCCTCTAAGTTTTCATCATTCTCTTGGGCGTGGTTATCGCCAAGCTATTCCCATAGCTCGTATTTAAAGATTCACGATAAATTAAGAATAACCCTTGATCTCTCAATCAAGGGTTATTTGTCGATAGCTTGAGTCTACATTACTTAATAATTTTTGCTCTTGCTGTTTTGTCAAAGTTGATGTCTGCATAGAAAGTTCGCTTAGGAATTTTTGTGGACTACAATATCCTCGCGGTTTTTTGGAAGGCGCAGCTTACGAGGCGATATTTTCTTCGACATCATCAACCTCAAGAGAGGGGATGGTGATGTTAAGTACTATCGCCGATCTGGTTTGGCCGTAGGTGATTATAATTATGCCGGTGATTACGCCTTCGGTTGTGTCTGTAGCCGGCACAAGCGCAAACGGTGTGTTGGGAGACCACGCCGCGGTAACCCCGGACGGCAGAACCGCGCGGATATCTGACAGCACACTTTCGGCGGTGATGTCGTTAGACGCGTTTGCTCTGAGGTCGGCTATCACGATCCCGGCCGAGCGCAGACCCATCTGCGGGCTGGCTATACGTTGTCCATGCCTGGCCGTCGGCGGGGTCGGAGCATGAGCTTGAGGAAGGGTGGCTCCTGTCGCAAGACGTGTTATTCTGATGGTATAAGTCTGACTTTCTTCCCCCATTTCGACAACTACATCAACCCTGTTCTCGCCGACCGCCAGGTTGCGTGACCCGGTTCCGATAACGCTTGCTCTCAAGTTCTCGGATATCGCTGTAACTGTCACGGATTCGACATTGTTGGGCACTGTTACTGTGTAGTTGAGAATCAGCGGGTTAAACGCCGGGTTAAGCGTATGCCCGGTTACGCCAAGGCTGCTCAGCAAGAGTGATGTGTCTACACCGATGGTAAGTGTAAACGACATGAAGCCTGGAGCATATTCCCAGGGTTCATCAGCATATCCCGGTAATCTCGCCCCAAGCGAATACACGCCGCTGTCACCGGGCTGTACGTTGTTAAGCGTCAGCTCCGCCAGAACTCTGTATATGCTTTCGCCTATTTCGTATGCGGGTTCGCCGATAAGCAGCTCCCTGGTTCCTGGAATCTCAATTCCGTCTTTGAACCACGCAACCTCTATCACAGGCTCGTCTTCGTCGTACCCCTGTATAATAAGGTATAACGCGTCTTCGTTGAACAAGATGTGCCTGAATTCTTCGTCGTCAAGATCAGGATCTGACGGCTCAGATGGTTCGTAACCGGGTTCACCGGGTTCTTCCTGCTCGTCTGGTTCGTTTGGTTCGCCAGGTTCTTCCGGTTCACCTTGATTGTCCTGTCCTTCATCCATATCGTCATCTTCAGTCGGAGCAGCCGGCGCAGAGCCTATTCCGCTTGCGGTGGCCAGCGGTGAAACCTCTTCGGGATTGAAGATAATTTGCGTCGAGAAGGTCACAGTTGCTCCCTCGTCTGCAAATTTGGGCTCGGGAAGTTCGTCGTCTTCGGGCACGAACCATATCTCGCCTTCTCCCGGATAGCCCAGCATGAAGGAAACGCCGTTGCTAAGAACGGAATCCCTTGCATACCTCTCGTCCGCTATGGCTCTGACACGGAAGGCGTGTACACCGTTATCCAGAGCGAATGCGCTCACGTCTACCGAAGTTCCTGTTATATTATTTGGAAGCGGTGTGGGAACAACCGCGTCTCCCGAATAAACATAAACTCTGTAGCCGATAGCATCGCTTATGAGAGCCCAAGTCAGGTTGTTTCCAACGATCGAAATTACCGGGGCCGCTAACTGTGGAAGCTCAAAGCGGGCCTCCAGCGTAAGCGCGCCCCTTTGAACGAAGCTATATTCCTCGTCTACGCTGACCAGTACATTGTTGTCGAACCATCCTATAAACTCATAGCTGCCTTCACTGGTTGCCGTTACCACAACATGCTGCGGCACGACGTTGACGTTGGTATTGCGATTGCCTGGCGCAAACGGCGATGTGATGGCAGCCGTGCCGCCGTCGGTTGCGGAAACGGTAAGCCGTTGAGTATAGCCCGGATTTTCTCCGCGCCACTCCTGCTGCGCGATCATGGCGGAGCGCAGGGTGCGGAAGCCGTCTCCTTCCCATGTAGTGGCGTCGAGCGGCATCTCGTTGTATGGCCTGAGCGATCCGTCGCTCATCAGAGACATCGGCATACCCAGGAAGGTAAAGCCGCGCGCGTCACCATGCGTTGTACCCGGTATCGGGAAGCGATCTCCGCCGCCTACCGGGGAAGCTCCCGGCAGAAGCGCGGAAGCGGCGCCTTGTGTGAAGTTGGAGCCGATGACGCGGTAAACCGTGTTGTCATTGCGGATTGGCTCGCCTGTCGCGGTTAAATACCATTGCAGGACGGGAACCTCTCTGTACCCATCCGCGTTATTGTTCGAGATTCCTATCTGAATAGTCAAATCGTCAATCTGTTGCCCTCTGGTAAAGGCGCCGTCAATAACCGGAGGCTGTCCTCCGTTCAAGCCAAACCACGGGGGAGACAGGCTTGCGTTGGCGCTGGCCTGCATACTGAGCAATACCAGCAGATCTTCACCAAGCATCTCATACAACAGAATCGCGTTGTTAAACGGCATGGTGGAGTACATTTCGCGGATTGTAACGCCTGTCTGTGGGGTAAACGTGAACGGCCCCACATTACGCCAGCCACCGAAGTTGGATACGTATACCCAAGAGCTTTCGTCACTGCTCCAGTGCGGTACGCTCCAGCCGCCCGAGCGCGCTTCCGCTCGCTGAACATAATCGGATACAAGCCTTGTTACCCAGACATTCCTGTCGTTGCGGGTCTGGCTGTAGATGCTGCGTGTTCCAATGTTGCGGCCCAAGTACAGTTCGCCTTCGTCAATATAGCCTTGCATAATTGCGGAAAAGGCGTCGAAATGATTGCGCACCGAATCAAATCCAGGATGCTGAGCCGCCGGAATTGGATTCCCGTCAAAAGTATAGCCGGCAGGTCGGAAGAAGTCGCGTACAGACTCCGTATTCGCAGCAGGGAAGGCAGGAGCCAGCGGGCTTAGCCAGCCGGTCACTTCGTCCAGGTCGTTGTTTCCGTCAAAGTACAGTGAGATTCTGCCCAAGGTGCGGCCGTGCCAGCCGGCTTCCATGATAAGTGTTCCGTGCTGTACAAAATTGTGGCGCAGGTGGGTATGGCCGCCAATGATGGCGTCAAAATCGAACATGGCCGCCAAGCGCCCTGTCTCGCCGCCGGGGGCGGTCGCGTGGTTCAGCGCATTGGTGTACATGTGCGTCAGAGCGACAACCGCGTCAACATCGTAATGATCTCTCAGTCTGTCAATCAGATAATCAATGCGGTTAACCCAAGCAGGATCGGGATTGGCAAGGGTTGGTGTGCGCAGCTCGTAGCTTGACATGAACGCGCCTGTTACCAGGTGAGCCATTCCCGAGGTCATTAAGCCGATAAGACCGACCTTTATGTCGCCGTCTTCAAATTCAATTACAGCATACGGCTGCACAAACGACGGCTGTGTTCCTGCATTTGGAGTACCTGCGGCGTAGTACAAGTCCGCCGAAAGGAATATTCCGTCTAGATCGTCCATGAAGGGGGGCGGGCCGCCGAAGCTGAACTCGTGGTTCCCCAAAGCTATGTGCTCTACGCCCAGATAATTCATCATGGCGACAGTGGGCGCTCCGGTTAAGTAATTGGAAAGCGGATGTCCGTGGAATTCGTCTCCGCCGGGGAGAATCATTACATTGTCCGGGTTAGGGTTTTGCCGGCGCATCCATTCGGTATAGGCTACAAGTCTGGCCGCGCCCGGGTCAAGATCGTTCATCAGGCTGTCTACGTGGCCGTGAAGATCGGCAAAGGTCAGCAGGTCGATGCGGGTTCCCGTGCTAAGCGCAGAGATTCCCGATCCCGAGCGCACGACGATTTCATTATCGGTATTGTCTCCCGGGTTATGGCTGATACTGCCGTAGTCAGAACTGCTTATTTCTGAGGCCGGTGTAACCGCCGTTTGTACCTGCACCTCTTCCGCGGCGGTCGGCACGTAACCGTACGTCGTTGTTGTCACGCTAAAAATCATGACAACGGCAAGCAGTTGAGCAAGAACTCGACTCATGCGATGTTTAAATGCATTCATGTGTACTTTCCTCCTAGTATTTGTTTAATGTATGTATACTGAGATGTCACCGGTTTTAAGTGAAATCACAGATATTTTCGGATCGCTATGTGAAATGCCGTGCGTTATACCTTTTTATCGTTACGCGTCGCCAAAATCGCCGAGAAAAGCGCTGTGGCAGGTATTCCGATAAGCATTCCCATGGTTGCGGAAACGCCCTGGATAATTTCAACGGCCACCATATCTGAGTTTATAATGCGCAAAAAGGGGAAGCCGAACATCGAAATCAGTATCAAGGTTGGAAGCGAAGCCCCCACAAAGGCCAGAATTAAGGTATCGGAGTTAGCGCCCAAAATGTCGCCGCCAATGCGCATACCGCTTCCATATAAACGTTTTGTCGTAATACCCGGGCTTTGTTCCTTGATTTCAAACACAGCGGAAGAAATGGACATAGCGGCATCCACCACCGCCCCGGAAGCCGCAACGATAATGGCCGCAAAGAACAATTCAGGGATACGTATAAAAACTCCCGGCGGCGATTGATATACCATCTGCCAGGAGTGGTCAAGGTGCATACCCGAAACATTTGCGAGACGGCCGAGCACCACGCTGAACAAACCGGCGGCGGCCAAGCCCGACCATGTGCCGCCGATAGCGGCAAGACTCTGCCGGCTGATTCCGGCTACCATGCATAGAGTAAAGCTTGTGGTGATTATAGCCGTGAGCAAGGCAAATACTACGGGGCTTTCTCCTCGAATTATTGCGGCTATCATAAAATACACGACCATTATAAGGGTGAATATTAAGGTATAGGCCGCATAAAAGCCTTTCATCCTGCCCATAATCAACATGCCTACAATGATTATCACAATTGATCCGATCAGCACCGGAGCTCGGGAAGGGCCGTAGATGCTTATGTTTTGCGCCTCTAAATACTCTGCGCCCGGTACGATCGAAATCAGAGCTTCCATTCCATCTTGTAGCCGCAGGTTGGAAAAGCGCGTTAACGTATGTATTATTTGCAGCCGCTGCCCGGCGAACTGACCGGTAAGAACCTCTATTTCCGCGACTTGAGAACCAAGGTATATCGTTTGCAGATAGTGGTCCGGATGAAGGGCGGAATCCACTACCGAATGTACAAGAGCCCGTTCAACAATAAATCTGTGCGGCAAGCCGATGTTTGTAAAATCCGATATGTAAATGACGACCACGCAAAAGATAAAACCGGCAATTCCAACCCACAGGCGGCTCATGCGAAGAATATCACGCGGCTTGGGAAATGCTGCCTTTTTTTGTTTTATTATCGACGTTTTTTTTGCCATGCGGCTTCCATTCCTCCGAAGGGTTCATGATGTCTTCTTAGAGTCTGTTTAATATCTTTTCACCATTGACTTGGCGGCCAGACTCCACCCCACAAAGCCAAAATCGGGCTTTGCGGGGACCCCGGGCGTCACTTCCTCCGCCTATGCTGGCGCTTAGGATACTAAACGTGTGCCACTGGCACACAGCATCCTAAAATGGCGAAAAACTGGTCTCACCAATCCAACGGCAAAAAGATATTAAACAGGCTCTTACAAATTATAGCATGTTCAAAAGAAATATTCAACAAGAGATTCAATAGAAGCCGTGGCAAACTCCCTTTTTTGTACTTTTTCTTACTTAATATGAACTTGTCAATACCTTCTACAATTAGGGAGAGAACATTCTTCCTCTATAATTAAGAAATGCTCTCTTTTGATTTCTTTGTCAATGAAAGTAGATTTATTTATCAAGGGAGCGTGATAATCTGCCATGTTTTTTAATCACACATACTAATAATCGTTCATATAGTAGGACATGAGGGTATGTCCCAATAATGGAGAGTTATTATGGACTTGACGCGAAAAACCATATTCTTAGTCAATGATGATATAACGAACCTTATGATTGGGAAAAATGCCCTGTCGGATATTTATAATGTCTTTACTTTAAATTCCGGCTCACTGCTGTTGGAAATGCTGGAAGACCTATCGCCTGACTTAATTCTCTTGGACGTGAATATGCCGGAAATGAGTGGCCTCGAAGCGATAGCCCGTATTAAGGCCAACGAGAGAACGGCTCAGATACCCGTAATTTTTCTGACTGCGCGCAGTGACGAGGAGGCGGAGTTACAAGGTCTGTCCCTTGGGGCTATTGATTATATTGTTAAGCCCTTTTTGGCACCGCTCTTGCTCAAGCGTATTGAAGTGCATCTTTTGGTCGAGTCCCAAAAGCGGAAACTCCTTCATTTTAACGACAACCTCATGATGATGGTAGAAGATAAAACACAGACTGTTGTAGCGCTTAAAAACGCCATACTTAAAACCATGGCGGAGCTTTTGGAGTACCGGGATGATGTCACCGGAAGCCATATTGAAAGAACCCAGCGTTATATCAAGCTGCTTTTTGAGTCAATGAATAGCCGAGGGGTTTATGTCTCTGAAGTGGCAGCCCTGGACAAGAACTTGGTTTTGCAGTCCTGCCAGCTCCATGATATAGGTAAGATTTCCATACGAGACGCCATCCTTCTAAAACCGGGGAAGCTTACCCCGGAAGAGTTTGAGCTTATGAAGACTCACACTGTCTTTGGCGAGGAGGTCATATTAAAGCTCAAGAACAGCACTATGGACAGCGATTTTTTGGAATACGCCCGAGCCTTCGCTATTTCCCATCACGAGAAATGGGGCGGAAGCTGCTACCCATATGGCGTGACAGGCGCTAATATACCCTTGCTTGGCCGGATTATGGCCATTGCCGACGTATACGACGCCTTGGTCACTGACAGACCTTATAAAGCCGCATTCTCTCACGAAAAAGCCGTTCAAATTATTATGGAAGGCAAGGGAACTCATTTTGACCCCGAGCTGATTGATTTGTTCGAGAAGATCAGCCCTGAATTTGGAAAGATTGCGGCGGAAGTCAGAGGGAACGATGATTGGCGTAAAATGGATTCTGTCGGGATTTGGTTTGCTTGCCGCGTATGCTGTTGTTCGACGTTCCGCCAGCCGGCATTCTCGGTCAAAAACTTCGATGGAAGCGTTTATGGCTATGCTTGATACCACCCCCCATATCGTTGCTTTGGTGGACAACCATAACCGGGTAAACTATATAAGCAAGGAATTTGCACGGTTTACCGGCATTGAAAGAATTGAACTGGCCGGATGTCCCCTGCTTGATCTATTCGCCGGCACAGATTTGGCAGCGCTGTCGGCCTGCCTTCATGACTTGACCGAAAGCTGCGAAGAGACTGTTAAATTGGATGTTAACGGGGAGGCGCAGTACTTCAAGGTTATATCGGTGAAAATGGGCGGCGCGACAGGGGGCAGGCTCATTGACATCACCGACATAACCCCCATTATGAGGGCACGGGATGAAGCGGAAAACGCCTCTAAAGCCAAAAGCGAATTTCTCTCTAAAATGAGCCACGAAATACGCACCCCTATGAACGCCATCATCGGTATGGCGGAATTGATTCTGCGGGAGGAGATATCTTCCGCCGCCCGTGAACAGGCCGTGACTATCAGGCAATCAGGAGATCACTTGCTTTCAATCATTAATGATATTCTGGATTTTTCCAAAATCGAAAGCGGAACGATAGAAATTGTCAATCATGAATACCTCTTCCACTACACCATAAACGATGTCATAAGCATAATTAAAATACGTATGGGCGCATCCAAGTCGCGTTTTATCGTACATGTTCAGCCGGATATACCCGGTGTGCTCTTTGGGGATGAGGTGCGCATCAGGCAAGTGCTTATTAATATTTTGACCAATGCCGTCAAATACACAAAGGATGGTTATTTTTCCTTAGATATAACGGGAGAGAAGACCGGGTCCAACAGCTTGCTGCTAACTATGAAGATAAAGGACACCGGCATAGGGATCAAGCCTGAGGATATGGAAAGCCTTTTTGACGAGTTTGCTCAATTCGACCCGGAGAAAAACCGAAATGTGGAGGGCACGGGCTTGGGCCTTGCCATAACCGTAAACCTGATCAAGCTTATGGGCGGAAATATTGGGGTTGAGTCTACTTATGGGGAAGGTACCGAATTTACCGTGACGCTGCCACAGCAGTTTAAAGATACAAACATTTTAAGTACGAAGGATAGGAAGTATCCCGCCAGTATACGGAAGCCCTTTATAGCTCCTGACGCAAGAGTTTTGATTGTGGATGATATCAATACCAATATTAAAGTCGCCAAGGGTTTGCTTAAACCCCTTGGTATGCAAATTGATTCGTTAAGAAGCGGAGAAGAGGCTGTGCAGGCTGTACAGGCTGTTGATTATGACCTGGTGCTCATGGATCATATGATGCCTGAGATGGAGGGCGCCGAGACCGTGAAAATCATCCGCGGGCTGCCGGACGAAAAATACACGAACCTTCCCATTATTGCCCTAACCGCCAATGCCATATTAGGCACGAGGGAGATGTTTCTAAATATCGGCTTTAACGACTTTCTTTCAAAGCCTATTGACACGGCTAAATTAATCGGTATTATGGCGAAATGGATACCCAGGGAGAAACAACAAGAAAGGCGAATGACAAAAATCAAAGGAGAAGCTGAACCAGCTCTTACCGATCTGGACATAACCCATGAAATAACCATTAAAAACGTAGATGCCAAACAAGGTATTGTCCGCGCCGGCGGACGCTTACGGGACTATATGGATATTCTTGCGGTTTTCCATAAGGATGGGCTGGAAAAATTAGGTGAGTTTAAGCGCTCACTGGAGGGAGATGATCTACCTTTGTATACAACATATGTTCATGCCATTAAATCCGCTTGCGCAAATATCGGCGCGAAAAAACTTTCCGAAGCGGCCAAGGAACTGGAAGATGCCGGCGTAAAACAGAATCGGACATTCATCATAGAGCGCCATAACCGTTTTATAAACGATTTACAGGAACTTCTAAACAATGTAAGTGAAGCTGTTGCCGCGGTTACAGAAAAGACTGCAACGGAAACTCTGGAACCAAAAGAAATGATAGGTCAGCTCATCAAACTGAAAACAGCCCTTGAGACTTTTGACGCGGCAGCTATTGACGAAGCTTCGGAGGCGCTGGGGGAGTTCACGCAGCTTCCGGTGGTGGGAGATGGGCTTAGAGAGATATTAAAAAACGCTTTCATCGGCAAGTATAAGCAAGCGATAGCACAGATAAAGGAATTATGCGACCACATCTCTCATATGGATGATCCAGATTTTATAAATCAAAAAATTTACAACTGCAGCGCTGGGTTTGAATACTACGGCGTGCCGACGGGAGATAAATGGAACTATTTTTGAGACAGTCTTAGCGGATTGCGAAAATTGTCTCAAAATTGCCGAAAACATCCTGTCGGCACGTCCTGATTAATTAGCTAATACTTTTAGATCAGGCAAACCATGCGATTGTGTGCGCCTGGGTCTTCGTTCATTGCGTCAAAGTTTACCTTTGTCTCGTCAAGAGAGAAACGATCTGTGACAAGCGCCTGCAGATCGAAGGAGCCCGCCTGGAAGAGCTTGATAGCGCGCTCGAAGCCAGGGTTTGTCATGGCGCGTGTGCCCACTATTTTAAGTTCTTTGAAGTAGAGATTATAACCGCTTACACCGGCCATATCGCCATGGATGCCAAACGCTAGGATAGTAGCGCCCGGGCGCGCCGCATCCATGCCGGTTTGGAATGTTTTCGCGACGCCTGTCGCTTCAATAACATAATCCGCTCCGCGGCCGTTTGAGGAATCCTTAACCATACTCACGATATTGTTATCATTCAGGTCTACCGGAATCGCGCCGAATTGCTTGGCAAGTTCCAATCTCCACGGCCTGCGTCCGCACGCGAACACGGTCGCGCCTGACAGCACAGCCAGGCGTGTGTATAGCAGACCCGGTGTGCTAATGCCTATGACAACGACTACGTCGCCCTTACCGGGCGGACGGACGCCCTCAATCCTCTCCCAGCCGCGCAGAACCGTCGCGAGAGATTGTAGCGTAGAACCGTCCTCAAAGCTGATTTCTTCCGGCAGCGGAATTACAGATGATTTCGGAACCGTGACATATTCGGCAAAAGTGCCGTATCTGTCACGGCCGAGGAGTCCGCCGTTCTCACAACAGTTCCAAAGCTTGCGTTCACAGTAGAAACAGTACCCGCAGAAATAAGCCGGGTTTACGATAACATGGTCGCCTTTGGAAAAATTATTGACATCCGCGCCGACTTCTTCGACTATGCCGACCGACTCGTGCCCCAGCACCTGCGGATAGCTTTTCAGCGGAATTTTGCCTAAGTAAAAGGCGAGATCAGTTCCGCAGATGGCCGTTGCCTTTATCTTAACCAGAACTTCATCACTTCTCAACGCCGGAATCTCTACTTCTTCGATCAGGAGTTTTTTCGGCTCGTGCAATACTGCCGCTTTCATTTTCATGACGTTCTCCCCTTTTATCTGTTAACTTGATTTTTAGGCTCCTTGCCTTCTAACACCAACAATACGTCCGCCATAATTTTTTCACGAAGCTCCTGCGTGGCCTCAACTGAGCAAAAAGCCGCGTGTGGTGTTACGACTGCGTTTTCCTGCCTGCAAAGCGGATTGTCTGAGGTGTCGGCTTCGTTGACAAGAACGTCCAATCCGGCCCCGGTAAGCTTTCCTGATTGCAATGCTTTTAGCAGCGCGGGTTCGTTAATCAGCCCGCCGCGGGCGGTGTTTACCAGAATCGCGCCGTCGCGCACGCGGCTCAGGAAATCGTCGTTTACCATTCCTTCCGTCTCTTCCGTGAGGGGAAGATTTATAGATATGATATGAGACTTCTCAACCACTTCGTTCAGCTCCGCTTTTTTTACGCCAAGCGCGCTGCATTGCTCCGCGTCGACATATGGATCGTAGGCCAGGATTTCCATGCCGAATCCTTTCATCTTTTGCGCGGTTAACTTTGCGGTGCGGCCAAAGCCTAGGAGGCCAAGAATCTTACTGCGCAGGCGTATCATGTCGCGATTGCCTTCTAGGCTCCAGATGCCTTTGTGCGTAGCGTTGTTGAACGTCCCGATCCGGCGGGCGACCCCGAGCATCAGCGCGACAGCGTGGTCGGAGACTTCTTCAATGCAATAATCCGGCACGTTCAGCACGCGGATGCCTTGGGCGGATGCCTGCCGGATGTCTATGTTGTTCACGCCGATACCGGTTTTGCTGATACTTTTGCATTTCTCCATGCCCTTAATCACGTTTGCCGTGATATTTGCGTAACAGGTGATAACTATGTCCGCATCCGCTGCGGCTTTTACGATTTCCGCCTCGTCCTTTGTGTCGATGAACACCAGCTCGGCGCCGGCAGAGGCCAGAGTCTTTTTTTCATATTCCAAGTCCGGGTAAACATGATCTGTTAATACTACCTTGTAAGCCATTTCTATACCCCCTGTTTTATAATTGAGTGTACTTCTTACATAAACATACTTGGTAAGAAAGTAGTGATTCCCGGGATAAAGGTAAGAACTATTAACAAAATTATACTGATTAAGATAAATGGCAGCATTCCACGCGTAATTTGGGAAAAGGACAGCTTGAAAATGGAAGATGCCACAAAGAGATTTAACCCGCACGGCGGGGTCAGCATCCCAATGGAAACATTGAGTATTATCAACGTACCCAAGTGTATGGGGTCGATGCCCGCGGACATTGCCGCAGGAAACAGCAGCGGAGTTAAAATTATAATCGTCGAAGTAGGGTCTATGAACATGCCAACGATCAAGAAAATAAGGTTGATAAGTAAGAGCAGCACAAGCGGGCTTGTATCACTCAAAAGAGCCGCCATTTGGTGTGGAAGCTGCATGATGGTCATAACGTGTGCAAGAACAGCCCCCGAGGATAATAAAATCATAACCATAGCAATCATTCTGCCGGCGCTGATTGCCGCTTTAAATAGGTCCTTGAGTTTTAGCGTTCTGTAGACAAAGACCTCTACGACCATCGCGTAAAACGCGGCTACGCCGGCAGCCTCGGTAACAGACATAATGCCGCCGTAGATACCCCCAAGCATGACGACAATCAAGCTCAGCGCCCAAAAAGATTCCCTTAACGGTTTCCAACGCTGGCTCCAAGGTACTTTCTCTAGTAACGGCAATTTTCTCCAAACTCCGTAAGCCAAACAGAATAAGGCCAGTATGATTCCGTAGAGGACACCGGCGCTGATGCCCGCCAGAAACAGCGCAGCTACCGAGGTTCCTGTAATAGTGGCAAAGACCACCTGAACGATGCTCGGCGGAAGAACCATGGCAAGCGTACTGGTAGTTGAAATCAGACCGGCTGAGAACTCGTCGCTGTACTTGCCCTCTTTCATTAATCCGATAATCAGGCCGCCGAAAGCGACCAGAGCCGCGACGCCGGCGCCGGCAAAAGCCCCGAAGATCAAGCTGGCGACAACGGTGGCGATGGCCATACCGCCCGGCAGATGCCCGAAAAAGGCCCGGCATACGAGCACGAGCTTTTTCCCGATTTGACCTCTGCCCATGATTTCAGCGCAGAACATAAAATACGGGATAGCCATGAGCCCAAACATATCCAACCCGAAAAACATCCGCTGTGGTATAGAAGTAGACATAATTAATGGGCTCTCCATTGATACAATCAGGCTGGAGAGGCCTAAAGCCGCAAAAACCGGAACACCGAGCCCCAGCAGGAATAAAAGACTACCTAGCAACAAAACTGTCATTTCGCTTCACCTCTGGTCTCGATATTGCCTCCGGCATCGGTTTTATCCTTGTCGTCGGGTTTCATTTCCGGCTTCGCGTCCTTCACTCCAACTGTTCTGATGATCTTATCCTTGTGAATGACGTTTAGGATAAGTAGTTGAATGAAATCCCTCGTCCCCAAAATGCCAAATACCGGTATTGCCAAATTGACAATCCACATTTCCAGCCATAGCATGGATGTGCTGATTTGCCCCAGGATGAATAATTGCCGCGTAAGTTGAGTGCTGTACTGTAATAAGAGCAGACAAAATGCAATACAGATAAGATAGATGCCCATTATCAGGATCTTTCTCGCTTTAAACGGAAGATTGAGCTGTAAAATGTCAATTTTGACGTGAATGTTGTGCCTGATACAAAGGCTGCTGGCAAGAAACACTACCCAAATCATGACATAACGTACAGACTCCTCGGCCCATACCAGCGAGGCATTGAAAAAATAGCGCAAGACCGTATTGAAGACGATGATAAGCGTTGCAAAGATTAACCCCGTCCCCACAATAACTTCCTGCACCTTGACTATGCCGCTATCTACGCTTATGAAAAATCGCTTCAAGGCTCTCTCCATCCTTCAATAGAATCTAGAAACTCAAAATCTTTTCAAGCTGTCGGCAGTTAAGTGGCCGACAGCTTGAACTTAGAGCCTGTTAAGTATTAACGGTTTGTAATTCGGTCGATTTCCTGTTCAAAAATCGCAAGTAATTCAGCGGCAGGCTCTCCGAAAGCGTCGACAAAGTCTTGCCTTACCAAGTATGTAGCTTCTTTCCAGCGCTGCAGCTCCGCTTCAGGCAGTGTGTGGAAACTCATACCTTCTTCTTCCATCATATCAATAGCTTCGATGTCGAGACGGACAACTTCGGCCGCCGCTACGGGTTTACCCAGGAAAGCGCCTTCGATGATTGTATCCTGGACATGCTCCGGCAGACCTTGCCACCATATTTCGCTAACCATGAAAAACTGTTCGAGCGTGTTGTGGTTGGTAAAGGTGAGATCGCTCTGTACTTCGTGGATCCTCGCGTCGGTGATGATGGCAAGCGGGTTTTCATGGCTGTCAACCGCGCCGGTAAGCATCGCGTTGTATACCTCGCCCCAATCCATGTTGATAGCGGTTCCGCCAAGACGGTCAGTCATGGCGATACGCATCGGAGAGGGCATGACGCGGACGACAAGGCCGTTAAAGTCTTCAAGCGACGCCAGAGGACGATTTGCTGTCCAGTGGCTGTAACCGTCGTGCCAGATTGTCAGTGTTCTTATGCCGACTTCCAGAGTAGTCGCTTTCAGAGCTTCGCCGGCGGCGCTTTCGTGGTAGAGCTCCATAAGATCGTCAAAATCCGTAGGCAAGAGCCAAGGGACGTCCAGAATGCTGGTCAGAGGCTGAATTCCCCCAAGGA
Source organism: Defluviitaleaceae bacterium (assembly GCA_009780015.1). Taxonomy (GTDB): domain Bacteria; phylum Bacillota; class Clostridia; order Lachnospirales; family WRAA01; genus WRAA01. The sequence continues at coordinate 14,460 of WRAW01000066.1, forward strand.
AAGTGCTCGGGTGTACGCCGATTTCAAGAGCGCCCAACTGAAGCTGCTGCATCTGTTCCGGGCCGGTTCCAAGCTGTCCGGCCGGGAAGATGTGCACCTCGGAACCTGGAAGTCTTTCCTCAATAAAGTCTTTGAAGAAATGTGAGCCTATGTCACGCGCGCTGCCCGGACGGGCGTGATGTCCAAGCCTGATTATGAGCCAGGAGTAGTCGGCATCGACACCTGCATCGCCGGCAACCGCCGCACCAGCAGGGGAGGCGGGAGGCAGAGGAGCAGAAGCAGGAGTGGGAGGGGTTGAGCAAGCAGCGAGAGCAAGAATAAAGAGTAGAGCGGTAACTGAGGCGAGAAGATTTTTCATAGATTTCAACCTCCAACTAAGATAA
>WRAW01000067.1 GCA_009780015.1 Defluviitaleaceae bacterium
AACAACCATGCCGAGCGGATAAAACTTCCGTCTTTTTGTCGTTCCGTAATAACATATATTTCACTTGCTTTTTATGAGCGGTTGCTCTCCCATTTTTTAATGCGGAGAGCAACCGCTTTTTTGTAATGTTTTTTGCTGAAACTGGTACAGCAATGCAATGCAATTCAAATAACAACGCCGAGGGCGATTATAAGGAGTAGATGAACAATGAGAAAAAGAATGAAAAGCCTTTTGGCGGTGGTGCTTGCTTTTGTGTTGGTGTTTTCTTTGGCTATGCCGGGGTTTGCGGCTGTTGGGGGAGGATTTGAGGGCGATAGTGGCGTATATGTAGATGAGATAACAGATGCGGCAATGCCAAGCGATTTGCCAACCACATAAACCCAAACCACAAGCCCTGCGGCATTGGTGGCAACACTGACATATATAGATATAATGCCTTTTTCCACAACTATAGATATAGGAATCGTACCCACAACCGGCCCTGGCTCAAGCGGCCCCGGCTGGCAGATTACGACCAATAGTCATGGTGCAACTGTAGCGAATCCTATATTGTTAATAACCGACCCCGGACCGTTCCTTATTACAGGAAATACTACAAACCGCAAAATAATTATTGACGATAATGTTACAGCAGATGTTACAATTCAGAATCTTAATATAAATTTGACAGGCTTCCCAGGCGAGTTGGCAATCGTCGTCGGACCCAACACCGGACCCAGCACTCTAAATCTGACTGTTTTAGAAACAAATACAGTACAAACAGGCATATTTGCTGCGGGAATTAGTGTTTTTGCTATTACCAATGCAACTCTTAACATATATGGCGACGGAACATTAACAGCCACAGCCGGAAGTGGAGGAGTCTCCGCAGGTGCCGGTATAGGCAGCACTTCTAACAATGCCGCAGGTACTATCAATATACACCCCACATTTAGCGGAACAATAAACGCAACAGGCGGCACAACAATAGGCGGACAAAGTGCAGCAGGCATAGGTGGCGGTAATGCTGGCGGTGGCGGCACAATAACCATCGGCGGCGGAACTGTCAACGCAACCCCACATATCGGGCCGGGGCAAGGCGGCACGGGAGGCACTGTGGACGTTACAGGTGGCGAATTAAACACAAACCCTCGTCCCACCATTAGCTTTAATTCCCAAGGGGGCAGTACCGTTGCCAACCAACAAGCATCCGCAAACGGCAACAGGCTTGCAAACTTCCCCACAAATCCCACAAGAGGCACAGATACTTTCAACGGATGGTGGGATACTTCCGCTGCAACCGGGGGCAACCAAATTACCGCAGGGGCAAGTGGCACGGTGTTTACAAATAACGCCACGGTTTATGCACGATGGGCGGCAAATCAAGCCCCATCCATCACCACCCACCCCACAAGCCAAACCGTGCAAGCGGGCAGCAGCGTGACTTTCAATGCCGCCGCTACAGGCACACCAGCCCCGGATTTCCAATGGCAAATCAGTACAAATGGCGGTGCAACCTTTACGAGTATCTCCGGCGAAACATCAGGGACTCTTACCCTTAATAATGTCACAACAGCAATGAGCGGCTATCAGTACCGGGTTTTAGCAAGTATTGGTAATCTTATTATTCAGTCCAACGCCGCTACTTTGACAGTAACCGAACAGCAACAACCCGCTACCTACACAGTAAACCGCGCCACAGCCTCCACCGTACCCGCCGCCAATATGACTATCACCCCATCAGGGGCGCAGACGGCAGGCACGGCAATGACTGTAACCATAACCCCGCCATCCGGTCAGCGGATTGTGGCTGGCTCTATAGCTGTAACAGGCGTACCGAGTATCACGCCCACAGCAAACGGCGCAACCTTCCCAATGCCAACAAGCGGCGGTGAGATAATTGTAAATGCTAACTTTGAGCAGATACCGCAAGTAACCCGCACCATAACTGCAACAGCAGGGAGCGGCGGAAGTATATCACCTTCCGGCAGTGTGTCTATCAACAATGGTGCAAGCCAAGCATTTACCATCACCGCAGATAGCGGTTTTGAGATTAATGATGTTACGGTAAACGGCAGCAGCGTTGGGGCGGTGAATAGTTATACATTTAGCAATGTAACAGCCAACCATACCATACATGCTACATTCCGCTCTACTGCACCAAGCGGCGGTTATGACTACACCCCAAGCCCGAACTACGGCAGTCTATCCCCAAACAATATAAACTTCGACCTTGCAAACCCAAGCAATATAACCGTAACTTTTCACAGAGGGGATTTCACCTTCCAAAACGCCATACGCTTCGGCACAGGCACTAACGCAATAAACCTTGTGCGTGATAGAGATTTTACGGCTACAGCTAACAATAATAATACAACCACAATAACCATAATGGCAGAGTGGTTGTCTGAGCATATGACTGTTGGTACAAGGCATTTGACATTCATAATGAGTGGAGGCAATACGCTGTCATTTAGATTGAACGTAACCGACACAAGCCCGACCCTCGACCCAACTCCAACTACGCCATCCGTACAAGTGGACTTATCCCCAGCACTAACAGCGGAATTGATGGAGCGTTTGGGTGATAGGTTTGATAACCTTGATGTTATCGTAACAAGCGACATAGCCCAAACAACACCGCAAGGGGCGGTAATGGGCGATATACACGGCTTTTATGATGTGAATGTTGAGTTTGTTGTTCGTGGAAAAACGATGAAATCGGTGCTAATTTCCTGTGGCGCTAGGCTTGCGCCCTTCGACATCGCTGAAATCCGAGAGATCACTCGGTACGATGAGCTTGAGCTGGATACTCTCGGCGATGAAAAGACGGCGCTGTTTTTTATCATCAGTGATACGGATTCCAGCTTCAACTTTCTTGTCAGTATGGCCTATACCCAGCTATTCAACCTTCTCTGCACAAAGGCCGACGACACCTACGGCGGCCGGCTCCCGGTTCACGTTCGCTGTCTAATCGACGAATGCGCCAACATCGGCCAGATCCCAAACCTAGAGAAGCTTATGGCCACCATCCGCTCACGCGAGATATCCGCTTGCCTTGTTCTGCAGGCTCAGAGCCAGCTTAAGGCATTATACAAGGATAACGCGTCTACAATCGTGGGTAACTGCGACTCCGCTATTTTCCTCGGAGGCAAGGAGAAGGACACTCTTGAGGAGTGGTCGAAGCTGCTCGGTAAGGAGACCATCGACTCAGCCAACACCACTGAAACCAAGGGCAATTCTCCGTCCTACGGCAGAAATTTTAATAAGCTGGGCCGCGATCTCATGTCGATGGACGAACTGGCTGTGATGCACGGTTCGGACTGTATACTGCAAGTACGCGGCGTGCGTCCGTTTCTGAGCAAGAAGTACGACATAACCAAGCATCCGCATTACAAATATCTCGCGGATTATGACAAACGCAACGCGTTTAATGTCGAGAAGTATCTCAGCACAAAGTTGAGAGTCAAACCGGATGATGTGTTTATAGTCCACGAGATAGATATGGACGAAACCCTTCCGGCTGACGCTTTTATTGAGTAGCGCCAACAATCAATAACATGCGCAGTGAGCGCATCTGTAACCGCGCTTACCGCGAAACCCTAACCGCGTAAGCGTATTTTTTACGCCCGGCCCTCCCCATCTCCAACAGGAAGGGCTGGGCGCTTTTTATTTCCCGGTCAAATGGGCCTATGCCCTTTGATAGAAAATCAATCAAACCAATCTTAGGAGGTATGACCTATGGAATTCTTCACAGAAGCAATCGATGTGCTGCAAACCCTCGTTATCGCACTTGGCGCGGGCCTCGGAGTGTGGGGTATCGTTAACTTGCTTGAAGGTTATGGCAACGATAACCCCGGCGCGAAATCACAAGGGAAACTGGCTTAAATCCCTCCGCGGACGAGTAATCGCCGCGCAGCGTATGGCGTGATTCCATACGGAGACAAATTGAATTGCTGGGAACCCCTAAAGCTATGCGTACCACAACATAGGGATGAAATAGACCCAAGTGTGACGGTGGCGAAAGCGGAAAGAAACGCATAGATGGCGCATGGCGTGAGCCTAAACGCCGTAGCAATGGGTAATCAGCAGCCAAGACCCGAACAAGAACCCGAAAGAAGTCGGGCGCACCAAAGGTGCGGTTTTGCGTAGCAAAACTTCTGAAGGGTAAGGTTCAACGACTATCCCGTGAGGGAGTAGAGCCAAGCGGCTCGAAGCGGTTTGCCCCGCCGTCGGCGGGTGAAGATATAGTCTGCTCCCATGCGAAAGCATGGGATGTTCGCCTAGTTAGGAACTGTTAAACGTTCCATAGGTGGAACTGCGCAAGGTTAGCGCCCTTGTGTGAACAACATGATTAAGCAGTTGATGGCCGGTGGCGGCGTAGCCCTTATCGGGCTTGTCCTTGTGCCTTTGCTATCCGACCTGTTTGCGTAATTGAAGGGAGGGCTGACTTATCGACTGGCTGTTTGATTGGCTCGTAGATTGGATCAGGCGAGGGCTGATCGATGGCATCATGGCGAGGTTTACCGGTCTGTTTGACACCATAAACACCGAGGTAAACAGCATCGCCGCTAACGTGGGCCAGACGCTGGGTGAATTCCACCCCGGCGTTTTTGGCATGGTCAGAACCTTGTCGGAAACCGCTATCATCCCTATCGCCGGTATGATACTCACCTTCGTTGTATGTTACGAGTTGATTCAGCTTATCCTCGAAAAAAATAACATGCACGAATTTGATACTTTTAATCTATATAAGTGGATGTTCAAGACCTTCTGCGCGGTCTACATCCTAACCCACACCTTCGACATTGTCATGGCTGTGTTCGCTCTGGCGCAGAGCGCCATCAACGCCAGCGCGGGGACTATAACCGGGAATCTTGATATCGGAATAGACGCCGCTCTAGCGGACTTGGAGGCTCAGTTGGAGACGATGGGCGAATGGGAGCTTCTTGGACTGTGGCTTGAAACATTCATCATCAGCATATGTCTATGGGCTTTGACGATCTGTATCTTCGTCATTATCTACGGTCGCATGATCGAGATATTCTTGGTTGTGTCATTCGCTCCGATTCCGCTCTCGACGATGGTAAACAGAGAATGGGGTCAAATCGGCCACAATTACTTGAAGTCATTGTTCGCGCTGGCGTTTCAGGGCTTTCTCATCATGGTCTGTGTGGCTATCTACGCCGCGCTGGTGCAGAACATCCCGGCGGCACCAAACATCCACGTCGCGTTGTGGGGATTGATCGGATACTCGGTCTTGCTCTGCTTCGCGCTCTTTAAGACGGGGTCGCTGTCGAAGAGTCTGTTTTCGTCAAGTTGATGTTGACGGACATTAAAATTTTATAAAAATCGTGTATTGTTCTATAAAAGACACGAAAGTTTTATAAAACGAGTTTCATACAAAATGAGGTCGTAAAGATTTATAAAAACACTGACTTTCCAGACAAATCAACGGATAAAGTTTAATAATTCTGCCAATAAGCACAGTGCGAAGTATCGTGATGCAGTGCAATGAATTGTTGCTGATTCCGAGATTTCTGTTTTTGGGGTCAATTTGTTGGTTTTTATAAAACTTTGCTTGTCAAAAACGGCTGATTTTTTATGAAACTTTGTTGTTCGTCTACAGTTGATTTTAGACGCGCACATCAAAGTTGAACCTCCACGTCATTTCACTACAGCTATCTATAAAATATGGTAACACAGAGAGGATGATTTGGCAATGGCAAACTTGGAACAAACGGCGGCGAAACTTGATGTCCGGGCTTTCCCCATCGCCGAACCTAAGAGCAACACCGTGGCGTTTGCCAGCGTCACCATTAACGACATGATCGCTATAAACGGCATCCGGATTGTCGAGGGCACAAAGGGTCTTTTCGCCGCGATGCCGCAAACTAAGGATGCCGCCGGAGAATACAGGGACATCGCGTTCCCTGTAACGAAGGATTTGCGGCTACAGCTTAATAAGGCAATACTTGACCAGTATGCGGTTGAGAAAGAAAAAGCGCCGCCGGAAAAGGCATCGGTTAAGGAGCAGCTAAAAGAAGGCGCGAAGACGGCGAAGGAAACACCCGCCAAAGAAGCACCCGCCGCCGCGGTTGGTAAGGCAGCGAAGAAATCAGGGCCGGAGCATTAAGCTCCGGCTCTTTCTATTGAGAGGAGGGTCAACTTGCACACAGAAAAACTATACAGCCCGCTTGAGTTCTACCTTCACGATCCGGTTGAGAAAGCGTCAAGCGGCGATCCCGGCGATATAAACGGCACTTACGGCCTGTATGACACCCGCTACAGAATAGCTGGGATTGAGGCAACGGAGTTTATGGACGCCATTGAGCTTGCCGTCCTGCGTGACCGTAGCACTATGGATAGAGTTCGAGGGATGGCCGAATATCTGCCGGATGAGCTACAAGGCAAGGTACTTTCGATGTTCCTGTCCATTGAGTTTCACGGCAATGATCTATACTGTGTAACCACAATGGAGGTACAAGAGGCGCTTACCCCTAACGAGGTAAAACTTTTAAAGGATGAATGGTCGGGCCAGCTATCAGACGGCTGGGGAGAGGGCTTCGAGCAGCGCGAGATTAAGGTTGGGGACGAGGAGCTATATATCGTGCCGTGGACTTCCGGTGGTGGCTTCTTCATCGACACAGAGCGGGAGTTTATGGCGCGGCTTGGGATTGAGCCGCCCGCCCACGAGCGGGCCGAGGTTTCTGAAATACCCACGCAGGCCGCTAACTATCACGAACCAGCGGAGCAGCCACAGCCGCTCAATGAGGTGAAGCTCTACAGCCCGGTATTTGTTGACTTGTGGGAGTATGACGAATACGGCTCCTACCCGGTACACAGCGAACCGTTGGATCAATCTGCCGCGGCGTTGTACGCGAACGAAATCAGTGCCGCAATCATCAAGGAGCGTCTGCCGGAAGAATCCGAGCGCGGCTTGATGGAATATTACCGCGAAGGCGACTCCGTTGACGAAAAGGTACACTCAATGCACGTCGATGTTGAAGTCCATAATGGGAAGCTCTGGGCGGTTTCCACCCTTGAGGTGACAGAACCTCTCACGGAGGGCGAGCTTACAACTCTCCGTAATTATATAACCGGTCAGTTTGCCGACGGCTTTGGCGAGGGATTCGAGCAGCGCGAGATCAAGATAGACGGCGGGGAGCTTAATGTCCACCTTTGGAGCATCGGCGATAAGTTTTTCATCGACACGCAGGAGCAGTTTGTACAGCGGCTTACCGGGCATTTTCGGGCTGGCGTGATTTCTGAACCCGCGCCGGAGGTATCAACACTAACACCCCTGACACCCGCGCAGGCAGCGCTGAATGAGCCGGATATATTTGACTGCGCGGATACGGCGGCTCTGCGGGATAAGCTCATTGACAGGCTCGACCAAAACTTCTCGGACTATTTCGATTCACTGCGTCGGCTCGATGGGGAGAACCTTACCGGCAAGACGCTTGAAATCGCGCTGATGTCTGAGGCGCATTTTCATCTGACCGAACTTCACAACTTCCATATGTCCGAACTTGAATATCTTCTGCAGTTCAAAAATCCGTTGGAGGTGATCGCGAACGCGTTTGAAGATGAGGGATTTGACGATCACCGTTCGACTGCTATGTGGAAGGTGTTCGACAGGCAGGACGCGCTTCAAGGAGATTATGAGCTTGCGGATGCGCCGCGAAAAGGCTACTTTATAGCCGTGACAGACGACAGCAGCGATTTCTATATACCCGATGTTCTGCATATCCAGCGGGACGACAGCCTTGCCATATATCCAGACGATGAAGCGGCGGCGCTGGCGGCAGAGCGGGACGGCATCAAACTTATTTATGGTATGCCGTTTGTTCCGGACGGCGTGTATATTGATACGCCGGAAAATCGCAGTATCATCGCCAATCATTTTGAACAGCACAGGCTCTCCTTGCCGGCGAATCCAGATGTGACGCAAGACCTGCGCAACCGGCTGGACGAAAACCTCGCCGATTATAAGAAGGCGATGCTTAATCTCAGCGATATCGACATCTTTAACGAGGCGGAAGAGATCGCGGAGGTTAAGCAGTCATACGAGTATTTCCGCAACGAACACGCTTTTACAACGGGGCAGGTGGAGTTTCTGCTCAAGCTGCAAAATCCGCTGGAGCTTATGTCCGATCGTTGGGGCGACGGTATCGGCGGTGTCAAGGATATTGTCAAGGCCATTTTCAGTGAGCCGGAGCGGACGCTTAGGAGCGGTAGTTATGCGCTTGCTTCAGATGATTCCGTGTCACTGCCCACAGTCGCCGTGCCGGGGAAAGCGCATAAATCTGTCGACACAAAATCTGTCGGCGCCGGTGAAAAACCGTCCGTACTTGAACAGATCCGGCAGGCGAAGCAGGAGGCGCGGGAGCGTCCGGCCATGCCGAATACTTCGGTGAAAGACGCTCCGATTAAGAAGAAATCCGACCCGGAGCTATGAGAGGAGGCGCGGTTTAACAGTGGACAAACAACATACAACGCCCGGATTAACGCTGGGCAGCTTGTTCGACGGCATAGGGGGCTTCCCCTATGCCGCTTCTTTTTTTGGAATAGAACCGATATGGGCCAGCGAGATCATGCCGCAGGCTATATCGGTGACACAGAGGATTCTGCCGGATATGGAACACGTCGGAGATATAACCCGGCTTAACGGCGCGACATTGCCGCCTGTAGACATCATCACCTTCGGCTCACCGTGCCAAGGGCTGTCAATGGCCGGCCGCCGTCTTGGTTTTGCCGACGAGCGAAGCGGCTTGTTTTCGGAGGCAGTCAGAATAATTGAGGAAATGAGGGAAGCGACAAATGGAAACCAGCCACGCTACGCCGTCTGGGAAAACGTACCCGGCGCACTTTCGAGCAACTCCGGCCTTGACTATCAAGCCGTGCTTGAGGCGTTCGCAAAAACTGAAGTTCCAATACCTCGGTCTGGCAAGTGGGCAAACGCCGGAATGGTTAGAAGCGACGGAATTGACCTCGCTTGGTGCGTGTATAATGCCCAACACTTCGGAGTGCCACAGCGACGCAGGCGAATCTTTCTTGTCTGCGATTTTGGCGGCCGGAGCGCCGGAGAAATACTCTTTATCCCCAAAAGCCTGTCAGGGTATTTTGCGGCGCGCCGAGAGGCGGGGCAAGACCTTGCCGGTTATGCTGCGGGAGGCGCTGAAGGCGCAGGCTTATCCCGGCGGTGTGGGCGAGAATCAAGCGGTCAGCTTGCAGGGATAAGCGACACAGCCGGTACTTTGGATGCCAATTACGGCAAAGGGCCGGGTATGCGCGGCTGTGTCGAGCGCGAGGTTATTCTATGTGCGGCAACGGGGCAGAGCAACGCTGAGATTTTGGATAATCTCTCCGCTACCCTGAATTGCAACTGTGAGCAGCCCATCATTTATAAGCGTAACACCACCGACTGCCTTAATCCGTGGGATACACAGCAGTCACGGATATTTACGGAGGACGGCCTGTCGCCTACTCTCGCCGGCGCTGACGGTGGAGGAGGACGCAACCCCGCGGGATTGGTCTATTGCTGCAACCCCAGCCAGAGCAAGGTCGACGTTAACAAGGAGCTTGCGGCTACGCTGACTTGCCAGCATGAGCAGCCGTTTATTGTAAAGTCGGAGTTACCGGATATATCTTACGTATGTGAGCCGAACCTTGCGCGGACGCTGACGGCTCGTGGTGACGGCAGTCCGAACATCGACAGCGGCCCGAATATCGTTGCTGTTACTGAGGCGTATCAGACTCAGCAGTCACACGGACATGCCGTGGCTGTTGGCGTCAGCCAAAATCAAAGCGGCGATGTTAATATTGCGAACACGGCGTACACACTTGCCACCAACGGCAACGCCACGGGCCGCAACGCACCGTTGGTCTGCGAAAATATAAGAGCATTCAGCCTTGACAGCGATGCCGGTAACAGCATGAAGTCATCCAATCCGCTCTCCGGCTGCCGTGCGGTTGAAACAGCGCGAACGCTTGATACCACGAATCCGTGTCCCTCTAAGTCACAGGGCGGGGTCGCGATTGTTGAGGAATCTGCGGCTCTGGACGTCTACCCCGAAATATCCGGCACACTCGTCGCGTCCGGCGCCGGTATGAACCGTCCGGGTGGTTTTGCCGGCGAAACGGATTTGTGCGTGGTTGTGCCTAATGGCGTGCTTATTTCCAATAGCGCCGCAATCCCTATCAACGACAAAGCCACCAGATACAGCGGCGGCGGGGACACACGCAAAGACGACGGCTCCGGCAACGGACTCGGCGTTGGCAAGGATGGCGACCCCGCTCCGACCATCACATCCGGTGACCGCCACGCGGTGGCCGCGTTTTGCTTGCAGGGCAACATGATCGGCCGACAAGATCATAATGGGCCGAGAGGAAGCGGTGTCAACGAGGACTTGAGCTTCACTCTAACCTCGACAAACACACCGGCTGTTGCATCGGTGGATTGCCGCAACTACAGGGAAAACGAAGAACTCAGCGGCACTCTGCAGGCAAAGACCACGCAAGGGTACTCGCTTAATTACCAGAACCCTATCCGCTCCGGTTACATCGTGAGGCGGCTTCTGCCTGTTGAGTGTGAGCGCTTGCAAGGCTATCCCGATGGCTGGACGGAGTTTGGCCATGATGGTAAGGAAATCAGTGATACACGGCGCTATCAGATGCTCGGCAATTCCGTCTGCGTGAACGTAGTGGCGTACATCATGCTCGGTATTGTGGAGCAGTTCCGAAGGGAGGTGGAGGTAACCGAATGAGGTTGCTGATACCTCTAAATATTTTCGGTTGCCGGATGCTGTGGCCTTTGTACCCGTATGCAAGGATTTATCAAAAGTAAAGACCAAGGTGGCGCTCAATCTCACCAAGCGTCAGCTTCTGTGCTTCTCTGTAGCCGGAGCCATTGGCATCCCGGCGTATCTTTTCACAAGAGGAGCAATCGGCAACAGCGCGGCGGTATTGGTCATGATCGGACTGATGCTGCCGCTCTTTTTTCTTGCCATGTACGAGAAAGACGGTCAGCCCGCCGAAATTGTCTTGCGGAACTTCATCCGCGTGAAGCTCTGGCCGGGGAAGCGACCTTATGTGACGGCAAACTTGTATCAATATCTTGAAGAGGAGGCGAAGAACATTGCCAAACAAGACGAAGCAGCAGACGCAGCAGGAACACCGTCTGCAAAGAAATATCGAGCAGGCAGACAGAAACAAAGCGGACGCGCTGGCCGCCGCAAAAAGCAAGCCGTATGTACAAGCCACAGCCAATAACAGCCCTAAACACACGGGCGGCGTTAAGGAGTCCTTTGTTAAGCGGATATTCGGACGGTCAGAAGCACCGCGCACGGCGCAGCAGTCTATCCCCTACCGTGAGATGTACAAAGACGGCATCTGCCGGGTTAACGACAGGCTGTACACCAAAACAATCACATTCTTTGACATCAACTACCAACTGGCGCAAAACGAGGATAAGACCGCCATCTTTGAGTCTTACTGCGAGTTTTTGAATTACTTTGACGCGTCGGTGACCGTACAGCTTACCTTCATTAATCGGCATGTGGACATACACGAGTTCCAGCAGTCCATCGACATTCCCGATAAGGACGATGAGTTCGCCAGTATCCGGCGGGAGTACGCCGAAATGCTCAAAAATCAGCTTGCGCGGGGCAATAACGGGCTTGTGAAAACGAAGTACATCACCTTCGGCATCGAGGCCGACTCCTACAGGGAAGCCAAGCCACGACTGGAGCGTATAGAGCTTGATGTCCTTGCAGGGTTCAAGACTCTTGGCGTGAACGCCAGACCGCTGGACGGCATTGAGCGGCTGGAGATACTCCATGCCCAGCTTCATCCCGACGGTTTGGAGAAGCTGCGGTTTAGCTGGAAGGACATACCCGGTACGGGACTGTCAACCAAGGATTTCATCGCTCCGGCATCCTTTGAGTTCCGAGAGAGCCGCTCGTTCAAGATGGGCGCGCACTTCGGTTCGGTGGGTTTCTTGCAGATACTCGCGCCGGAGCTTACCGACAAGCTACTGACGGATTTTCTTGATCTTAACACCGCCGTGACGGTCAACATCCATCTGCGCAGCATCGACCAGACCGAGGCCATTAAGACGGTCAAGCGCAAGCTGTCAGACCTCGATAAAATGCGCATCGAGGAGCAGAAGAAGGCAGTTCGCGCCGGCTACGACATGGAAGTTTTACCGCCTGATTTGGTAACTTATGGCAAGGAAGCACAAGCGCTTCTTAACGATTTGCAGTCCAGAAACGAGCGCATGTTCCTTGCCACCGTGCTTGTTACCAACGTCGCCAAGAAAAAGAACAAGCTGGACAACGATATCTTTGCCGCGGCTGGTATCGCGCAGAAGTACAACTGCGCTTTGAAGCGGCTGGAGTGGCAGCAGGAGCAGGGGTTCGTGTCTACGCTTGCGCTTGGGCTGAATCAAATCGAGATTAAGCGTGGGCTTACAACGAGTTCCACGGCTATCTTCGTTCCCTTCACCACACAGGAGTTGTTCCAGAAAGGTGAGGCGTTATACTACGGTCTTAACGCCCTATCCAACAACCTTATCATGGCTAACCGCAAGCTGTTGCGGGCGGCAAACGGTCTTTTCCTCGGCACCCCCGGCTCCGGCAAGTCCTTTGCCGCAAAGCGCGAAATCGTCAATGTTTTCCTCATGACGGATGATGATATAATCATCTCAGATCCCGAAGGGGAGTACCACCCTATCGTATCCCGACTGGGTGGTCAAGTTATCAAGCTGTCGCCGGTGTCCACGCAGTATGTGAATCCTCTCGACATTAATCCGGACTATTCCGACGAGGAAGACCCATTAACTCTAAAAAGCGACTTTATATTGTCGCTGTGCGAACTTATCGTCGGAGGTCGGGACGGCCTCCAGCCGGTGGAGAAGACCATCATCGACCGTTGTGTCCGGCTGGTGTACCGCGACTATCTGGCAGACCCGCGACCCGAAAAGATGCCAGTCTTGGAGGATTTGTACAATCTCCTGCGAAATCAAGACGAGCAGGAGGCTCAGCACCTCGCCACGTCTTTGGAAATCTATGTTACAGGGAGCTTATCGGTATTTAATAACAGGACGAATTGCGACATAAACAACCGCATCGTGTGTTATGATATAAAGGAACTTGGCAAGGGCTTGAAGAAGATCGCGATGTTGGTGCTACAGGATGCTGTGTGGAATAAAGTGACCGCCAACAGAGCCGCCAAGCGCACAACTTGGTTCTATTTGGACGAGCTACACTTGCTTCTGAAAGACGAGCAAACGGCGGCATACACGGTTGAGATATGGAAGCGCTTCCGAAAATGGGGAGGGATTCCGAGTGGATTAACTCAAAATGTGAAGGATTTTTTGGCCTCAAAAGAGGTGGAAAATATCCTGGAAAACTCGGATTTTATATGTATGCTCAACCAAGCGGCTGGCGACAGACAGATACTCGCCAAGCAGCTAGGCATCTCCCCACACCAGCTATCCTACGTGACCCAAGCCAACCCCGGCGAGGGTCTTTTGTTTTATGGCGATGTTATAGTCCCATTTTCCGACAGATTTCCGAAGGATTCTGAGCTGTATCGGCTCTTAACTACCCGCTTATCTGAGAACTAAGATAACGGTGTTTATTCGAACAGTACAGTTATTTCGTAAGATTTGAAAAGCCCTTGCTTTTCTTGGCATTTTAATCAACTCCTTGAATAATAATGACACCTTCTGGTCATAATTCCGTAAGGAAGAAA
>WRAW01000068.1 GCA_009780015.1 Defluviitaleaceae bacterium
AGAGCAGCAGCCAGTCGCGTTCCCGGCAAATGGCTTGCGCTTGGCGCAGGTACTCTTCGTCAAGCGGATTGACGCCGCCTTCGCCTTGAACCGGCTCGAACAGCAGCGCGCACACATCGTCGCCCGCGTCTTTCAGCGCCGTGATATCATCCGGCGGCACGTGGCGGAAGCCCTGCGTAAATGGTCCGAAATTCTGGTGAAAACGCTCCTGGCCGGTAGCGGCGAGCGTCGTTATCGTCCGACCGTGAAATGAACCCGTAAGGGTGAGGATTGTGCTGCGTCCCTCTCCGTACTTTGTCAGGCTGTACTTGCGCGCGAGCTTGATTAGGCCCTCGTTGGCCTCCGCGCCCGAATTTGAGAAGAATACCCCGGACATGCCCGAGAGCTCGCACAGCCTCTTCGCCAGAAGACCGCCCGGAAGCGTATAGAACAGGTTGGAAGTGTGAGCCAGTTCCGCGGCCTGGGCGGATATGGCCGCAACCCAGTCGGGATGCGCGTACCCGATGGAGCTGGTGCCTATGCCGGACGCGAAGTCGATATATTCCTTTCCGTCCGTGTCCCAAAGCCGGCAGCCCTTGCCCTTCGCGAACGACACGGGATAACGCGGGTATGTAGGCAGCACGTGATTGCTGTACAGTTCTTGATAACCTTGCATAAATACCTCCGTTTATCGTACGACCATGGTTCCGATACCCTGGTCGGACAGTATTTCGATTAGAAGCGAGTGGGGGACGCGGCCGTCCAGTATATGCGCCTTGTCGACGCCTCCGCGCACCGCCTGCAAGCAGCAGTCCACCTTTGGGATCATGCCGCCGGCGATTACGCCGTCCTTGGCAAGCTGTTCGGCTTCGGAAAGAGTGATCTCAGATATCAGTGTTTCTTCGTCCTTGGGGTTGCGCAGTATTCCCCGTACGTCCGTCATCAGAATGAGTTTTTCGGCCTGCAGTCCGGCGGAGAGGTGAGCGGCGGCGGTGTCGGCGTTGATGTTGTACGCCACGCCCGGTTCTTCGCCGCAGGCCACCGACGACACGACAGGTATGTAGCCGCCGGAGATGGCAAGCCTAACCGGTTCCAGGTCGACGCCGGTTATCTCGCCGACAAAGCCCAGATCCGCGCCGCTTTTTCCAACGAGCTTGCGGGCTTTGAGCATCCGGCCGTCAACGCCGGAAAGACTCAGAGCCTTGCCGCCCTGTTCGCTGATGAGCTGTACCAGATGCTTGCTGACTCTTCCGCTAAGAACCATTTGCACGATGTCCATAGTTTCGGCGTCGGTGTAGCGGAGGCCGTCCACAAAGCGCGGCTCCTTGCCGATCTTTGTAAGCATTTCGTTTATTTCAGGCCCGCCTCCGTGGACTACCACCACGCTGATGCCTACAAGGGACAACAGCACGATGTCGTCGATGACGGAGCGGCAGAGATCGTCGGTTTGCATCGCTCCGCCGCCGTACTTTATGACCATTGTCTTGCCGTGGTAGCGCTGGATGAAGGGAAGCGCCTCGGACAGTATGCGAGCCTTGTCATGGTAGGAAATCATGAAAATCCCCCTTATGAGCGGTAATCGCCGTTAATCTTTACATAGTCGTATGTCAGGTCGCAGCCGTATGCCTGTGCTTCGTGATCGCCCTCGTGCAGGCGTATTTCTATTACTACCTCGCTCTGGCTGAGAATTTGCTTGGCAAGGGCCTCGTCGAAGGGCATTCCCGCTCCGTCCTTGCATACGTCGACAGTTCCCGCGGAGGAAGTAAAGCCGACGTCCACGCCGGTCGGCTCGAACTCTGCCCCTGAATACCCCATTGCGGCAAGTATTCTACCCCAATTCGCGTCTGAGCCGAACATTGCCGACTTCACCAGGGACGACGCTATGACGGCCATGGCGATTTTCGAGGCGTCTTCCACGGTCATGGCTCCGGTCACATGGGCGGTGATAAGCTTGGTTGCGCCTTCCCCGTCCTTGGCTATATCTTTAGCCAGCTTGAGGTTTACAATGTCCAGCGCGTGCAGGAATTTGCCATAATCTTCACCTTTGTCGGAAATGTGAGGGTTTCCGGCTGTGCCCGACGCCAGTATGGCCGCCATGTCGTTGGTGGACATGTCGCCGTCCACGCTGATCCGGTTGTATGTGCGGGCGGAACTTTCGCGCAGGGCTTCCTCCAGCATAGCCGGTTCTATGCTGCAATCGGTTGTGATGAACGCCATCATTGTAGCCATATTTGGATGGATCATGCCGGAGCCCTTTGCGATACCTCCAAGGGTTACGGTCTTGCCGCCAAGGGTGAAGCGCACTGCAAGCGACTTGGTGAAAGTGTCGGTAGTCATGATGGCTTCGGCGGCGGTTGCGTCGTCGTGCGAAAGCCCTTCGACCAGAGCGGGCACTCCGGCGACGATGGTGTCGACAGGCAGAGGGACTCCTATTGTACCTGTGGAGCTTACGATGAAGTCATCCGGGGAAAGTTTGGCGGCGTCGGCCACGGCGGCGACTGTCGCTTTTGCCGCTTCCATGCCGCCGGGGGCGCAGGCGTTGGCGTTGCCCGAGTTCACAAGGATGGCCTGCGCGCGCCCGTTGTGCAGGTTATCCATGGTAAGCAGCAGCGGCGCGGCCTTTACTTTGTTAAGGGTATATACGGCGGCGGCGTTGCAGGGTTGTTCGGCTACGATCAGCGCCAGGTCGCGCTTGGTGCGGTTCTTGCGTATTCCGCAGAAAACCCCCGAGGCCATGAAGCCCGGCGCGGCGGTGACTCCGCCTGGAATAATCTCTATGTCGTTGTACATGCTAATCATCCTGTTCTGTTCAAATTTTCTATTCAAACCCTGTGCGTTCATCCAGGCCGCAGGCTATGTTCATGCACTGTACGGCGGCGCCGGACGCGCCCTTGCCAAGATTGTCGAGGCGGGCAGCCAGAAGGAGCTGGCGCTCGTGTCCGCTTACAAATATTTCTATGCGGTTGGTTCCGTTGCAGGCGGCAGGATCGAGGAAGCCGCCGTCGGTTGGGTAGCCAAGGGGCATCACCTTTATGAAATGGCTGTCCGCGTAATGGGCGGACAGAGCTTCCCATACCGTTTCGGGGGCTGCGCTCTTGTCGAACTGATCCGCCCACAGGTGGATGCTGACCAGCATACCCTGAGACATGTCGCCGCATACCGGATAGAAGTGCGGCGCATGCACAAGCCCGCTCTGTACTTGCATTTCGGGCAGGTGCTTGTGAGTCAGCCCAAGCGCGTATGGCCGCGGGGCGTGGAGGGCGTCACCGGAAGTTCGATTCGTTTCGTATGTGTCTATCAAGCTTCGTCCGCCGCCGGAGTATCCCGTAAGTGACACGCAGTTGACTCTTGCGTCGCGACGCAGCAATCCGGCGGCTGCTAGCGGATATACAAGGGACAGGAATCCTGTGGCGTGGCAGCCCGGGTTTGAGATGCGCTTGGCGCGGCGTATGTTCTGCCTGTGTTCGAGAGAAAGCTCGGGAAGGCCGTAGACCCAGCCGGGAGATGTCCGGTGCGCCGTGGACGCGTCGATGACCAGGGAGTCTTCCCGCGCCATTGCCGCCGAATCGCGGGCGGCTTCATCCGGCAGACAGAGGAAGATCACGTCGGCTTCGTCCATGACCGCATTTTTCTCGACCTGATCTTTGCGCAGATCGCCTTCTATCCGTAGCAGAGTTATGTCGGGCCGATTTTGGAGCCGTTCCTCAAGCTTTAAGCCGGTCGTGCCGGCGTTGCCGTCTATAAATACTTTCATTGCCTAAGTCCATCCCTTCTTTCCACCCGAAATTTCCTTATTTTTAAGGCTCTTGGAAGGATTATAGCACACAATGAATAATTATGCAAGAGGTATGAATAAATTTTTATAAACTACCCCAGGATAAAGTAATAGTACAGCCCCGCGAAAACAAAGCCGGGCAGCAGATTAGCAACCTTGAACTTCGCGTTTATCGCCAGGTTAAGGCCGATGGCCAGGATCATGACGCCACCCACAGCCGAAATCTGCGTTATCAAGCCCGGTGTAAAAACATTCTGCAAGTACCCCGCGAAGAATTCAATACTTCCTTGGTACACGAGAACCACGGCCGCAGAAAACAGTACGCCGACCCCAAGCGAAGACGCGAAGATCACGGCGCTGACTCCGTCGAGAACCGACTTTGTGAATATGATGCTCTGGTCTCCCATAAGGCCGCTTTCGATAGAACCCACAATGGCCATGGCTCCCACACAGTAAATAAGCGTTGTAGTGACGAAGCCCTCTGCGAAGGATGATTTCTTGTCACGGCTGATACGTTCCTGCGCCCATTGCCCAAAGTTGTTCAGAGCGTCGTCAATGCGCATAGATTCGCCGACAAACACGCCCACCGCCAAGGACACCACAAGGAGCATTATGTCCCCGTTTACCGCACCCCGGATTCCGATTATGCACGCGCACAGTCCGAGAATGCGTATGATGCTCTGTGAAAACTTGTCCGTGATCTTTCCTTTCAGCAAAAGGCCCACAGCGCCTCCGGCCACGATTGCCGCGGCGTTTATTAATGCACCTGTAATACCTATATCTGCCACCCCCTCATATTTGTAGTCGATTATAGCAGTAAAGTTGTCTTGTAACAATATTAAAATATTTAAACCCTTGTGTTTTGAGTTATAATCTAATATCATAGTGGAAACGAAGATATAGTGAATACACTTCTACAACACGGAGGGATCAGGTTTGGCGAGTGCTATGCTGCAGGACATAATCACAAATGTGGAACGAATTATAATTGGCAAGCGCGAGTCCATCGAGCTCGCGATGTGTTCTTTTCTGTGCAAGGGGCATGTTTTGATAGAAGACGTGCCGGGTGTTGGGAAGACAAGCCTTGTCTACGCGATTGCGAAGTCGCTGGACTGTTCCTTTAGAAGGATACAGTTTACGCCGGACATACTGCCTTCCGACATAACCGGTTTTTCGATATATAACCAGAAGACCGGCGAGTTTGAGTATCGCCCGGGCGCGATAATGGCTCAAATAGTGCTTGCGGATGAAATAAACCGCACGTCTCCGAAGACTCAGTCGAGCCTTCTCGAGGTCATGGAGGAAAACCAGGTGACGGTCGACGGCAAAACATATGCCGTAATGCAGCCCTTCATCGTGTTTGCAACGCAAAACCCTGTCGAATACCTTGGAACGTATCCTTTGCCGGAGGCGCAGCTCGACCGCTTCTTTATGCGGATATCGCTCGGATATCCCGAGGCTGCTGAGGAGAGCCGGATGCTAAGCCGCTTCAAGGAAAGCAGTCTCATCAAGGGTCTGGAGAGCGTGGCCAACGCCGCGCAGCTTGAGCGCGCGCAGGCGGAGGTGTGCAAAATTCACGTTGACGATAAGATAAACGACTATATAGTATCGATAAGCCGCATGACCCGAAACAGCTTCCATGTTGTGCTTGGAGCCAGCCCGCGCGCGTCCCTGTGCCTTTACCGCGCGGCTCAGGCCTGGGCATATTATAACGACCGCGACTACGTCATCCCCGACGATGTTATAAAGATGGCGATGCCCGTGCTGGAGCACCGCCTTGTGCTCAAGCAGGAGGCCAAGCTCAAGAAGATTACGGCGGAGACTGTCATCAGCGACGCTCTTAAAAGTGTAAAGACTCCGATATAGTAGTCAGGGGGAGTTAGTTGTGTTCAAAAACCGGCTGGCCTACGTTATAGTTGTCGTTGTGCTGTTCCAGCTTGTCTATATATACGAAAACGACATGACATATGTGGCGTTTTACGCTGTGCTTATGCTTCCGGTGATGTCGCTGATATCGGCGCTTGTTCTGCGTGGGCGCTTTGCGGTTACGGAGGCGCTGAGCGCCGCGGAAGTGGCCAAGGGAGACTCTCTTGAGTACATATTTACACTGACGAACAACAGCTTCCTGCTTTGCACAAATGTCCATGTTTCTCTTGAAGCTGACAGCACTGCCCTGGTTGCGGACGCCACGGAAAAATACTTCTCTATTCCGCCTTATAAGAGCCACAGTCTGAAATTCAATGTGGGCACGAAGTATAGGGGCGTTTACAGCGTGGGCATACGGGAAATTACGCTCTACGACTTCCTGGGCATATTCAAGTTTAAGCAGAAGCACGGCGGCAGAATTGAGTTTACTGTAAACCCGACGGTGCTGTCCATACCAAGCCTTCCGATTTCGTCGGCCGAACAGGATGCCGCGGATGCCCACAATTTTCTGCAGGACGAAAATTACAGCATTATATCTGATTTAAGGAAATATCAGCCAAGCGACGGATACAAGAAAATACACTGGAAGCTAAGCGCCAAGAAGGGCGAACTTATCAGCAAGAATTTCCAGGCGACTCAGAAAACTTGTATAGCGCTGGTCATAGACAATTCCTACATTGCGGTCGGTTCTAAGGAAAGCGCCCTGGCTCTCGAGGACTCGATGGTAGAGGCGCTTGTGAGCGTTATGGCGTACTGCAGCGGACAAGGCTTCCCCGTCAAGCTGTACTGCATGGGGAACGAGCCGGGCGAAGCGTCGACCGGCAGCTTTGAATATCTGTACACAGTGGCCGCGGATCTGCGGTTTGGGAAATTTGGCCGTTTCGACGATTACTTCGCCAACCACGTGAGAATGCAGACCGAGGCGGCCAGCATGGTTCTGTTTCTGCAGGAAATTACGGAAGACGCCGCGGCGGCGATTAAGACGACGCTGTTGTTCGGCAATAATGTTATTGTGTTCGCCTTCTCGAACAGTTCGGCGACACAGAGGGGACTTACGCAGCTTGGCGAACTTGGCGTGCACTGCATACGCTACGAAGAGCTGCTGCATGAATTGAACCAAGCTGAAGCGATATAGATATTACGTCTATATAGCCTGTATTAGGGAGGATGATTTCAATGCAGTATGAAAACACCCTTGACCGCTCCATGTTCGCGTTCGACGCCGACCTGACCCGAAATCCCAAGCTTGCGGACACACTGTTCCTGATGACGGTGGGCGTGCTGCTTGCGTGGAGCCTTGTCAGCAGCATTATCAGCAACACCGCGCTTACCCAGGATCACGTCGGTCTGCTGATGCGGATGGTTTTGGCGATGGCCGTGCTGAGGTTGATATTCCACAACAGATTCACTCTCTATGTTACGTTCAGCATTATTGCCGTAGCGTCGGCGATGTTTGTCTGGGATATATATTTTGCCGAAGAGATGTCGGACGCAACCGCGGTCACCGTCGAATTCATCAGCGGAGTGGTTAACTTTGCGGCCGGAATTGTGCCGCATACAATGGCTTACGAGCAAGCCGTAGTCTGGGCGCTTATTTTCGGTATTGCGCTGTTTGTATTGATGTTCAGCTATTTGTGGTTCAACTTCATAGTGCTGCTTGGCGTGTCGGTTTTCACGATAGGGATATCGCTCAATTACGGGTTCTTTACATATGCGCCGTCGTTCTACGCGTTCGTGCTGTGTACGTTGGCCAACCTCATTAAGTATCTGCACACGCGACGGTCTTGGAAGCTTTTACAGATTTTGGCCGCCAGGCGTGAAATTTCCGGGTCGGGTGTACGGGACGCCGCTTCGCCGCCAAGCGGCAAGCGGGTCGAAAAGATGTCCCAAAATTCATATTTCGCGCTTTACGCGCTGCCCATGATTATCGTATGCATACTTGCGGCGCTGGTTATTCCCAAGCCGGCCGAAGGTTTCGCGCAGAATATAACGGCGACCCTGGTGACGACACCGATTGACAGGGCGACCACGTTTATCCACGCTACGTTTCGTCCCAAGCACTTTTCACTCAGCCAGACGGGGTTTGGCACCGGAGCCAGCAGGCTTGGCGGCAACGTAGTCCTTAACGATGATGTTATCATGCGTGTACGCGCCGACGGCCCCTTGTACCTGACAGGCAACATACTGGACACATACACAGGGTACGCTTGGATAAACAGCCTTGGCGACGACACGTACGCTGTTGGCGACGGCATGAATCTCGAACTGATAGAGCGTGCGTCCAGCCTTATTAAATGGCTGATGCTCTACAGCGACATGAGTTTTATACAGGTTTCGGAGCACCTCCGTCACATAACCCGGTATTTCGGGCATGGCCACTCGAGCAACCTGTTGTTGCAGCACTACCTACTGTCGCTTATTGACGTCGGCAACGCGCTTGACGTTGATTTAGGCATATTCAGTGCCTATGAAGTAGAGGTCAATGTCGGGGATTTCCGCACGTTTTCGGCGTTCTACAGCGGATTGCTGTCGGAGATGGAAGGCGTAAACACCCAAATAGAATTTTTAAAGGATCAAAACGGCACGATCATTACAGATATCCTTTTGCCGCGTAACGCGACGTACAGATTCGTGCATCACGAGCTGGAGGCCATGTTCGACACGAGCGATCTTGCGGCAGTCAGCTATAGAGGAATTTTGCACGATACGCTGTTCCAGCTTGAAAACAGGCCGGCTGAATCCGCCGACTTGAGCCTGATACGTGTAAGAAACCGCGATTTCGAGCCGTTGTACGCCGATCTTTTGCGTAACTACCTGATCCCGCGCGCCGACTGGATATATGATGTTTACACGACATTGCCCGAAGACTTCCCCGAAAGAGTTCGCCAGCTTGCGCAAAACGTTACCGCATATGCCCAAAACGACTATGAGCGCGCAAGGCTGATCGAATCGTACCTGCTTAGGTTCGGGTATACGCTTACGCCGGGGAATACCCCGCTTGACCGTGATTTCGTCGACTATTTCTTATTCGATTTGCAAATGGGGTATTGCACATACTTCGCGTCTGCTTTTGTTACTATGGCGCGTTCCGTAGGGTTGCCGGCAAGGTATGTCGAAGGTTTCAACGTGACCGGATTCCCCGACGAATTTGGATATATCGACGTGACCAACGAACAGGGGCACGCCTGGGGCGAGGTTTACTTCGAGGGCTTCGGATGGAAGCGCTTCGAGCCTACGCCCGGCGGCGGCGGAATCCCCGCTTCGGATTTGTGGGACGGATACGGAATGGGTTTTTACTGGGAAGACTATACCTGGTGGGACGACATGCTTGGGTGGGGATGGGAGCCCGGAGAATATGGGGCCGAATTTGGCGAAACTACGGTGACAATCGGCGGAGCCGCCGCGCAGGGGGCTGCCGCTGCCGCGATATTTGGACGATTTGCTCATGCCGCGCTTATTGTCGCCGCTGTGATTATTTCTGTTGCCCTTGCGCGTGCCGTATGGGTTTTTCGCCGGATAAAGCTTGCGGGCAGCGCCGATAACAACGATGCCGTAGTCGACGGATTTTACGCAATCCTCAAATATCTGAAATTCTTCAAGATCGAGATAAACGACAGTGAGACCGCGATACAGTTTGCCGGTAAGATCGACAGCCGCGTGGATTTTGCTCACGACCAGCTACACATGAATGACGTGGCGCGTATATTCTCAAAGGCGCGTTACAGCGGCCATTCCATAACCGCACAGGAACGTGAAACCGTTGAGCGCGCGCTTCGCAATCTGGACACCAAAATGTTGAGTTTTACAGGAAAGGCAAGGTATATGTACTACAAGTACATCCTTGCCGTTGTGTAGAATCAGAAAGGGCAGTTTGATGAAGAAGCTTGGTCTTGTGGGCGGGGTAGGTTATGTATCCACGTTGGAGTATTACAAAAGTATCAATGAGGGATATCAACAGCGCCTAAGCAGCCATTCAAAGAGCGGCGAAAATCCGCAGATGGTTATCGAGAGCTTAAACTTGGCCGTTGCGTACGCTCTGGTTGAGAAGAAGGACTGGAAAGCGTTTGCCGACCTGTTTATAAACGCCGTCCGCATCTTGCACGGCGCAGGAGCGGAATTTGCGGCTATAGCGGCGAACACCGCTCATATTGTGTTTGATGAAGTCCAGGCGCAGTCGCCTATTCCGCTTATCGGGATTGTGGACGAGACGTGCAAGCGTGCCAAGGACGCCGGATACAAGAAGCTTGTCGTATTCGGCACAGGTTTCACCATGAACAGCGGTATGTATGAAGCGAAATGCGCGCAATACGGCATAGAGGCGATTGTACCGGATGAAGCCGACAGGCAGACTATCCACAACATCATATTTCCGAATTTGGAAGCGGGGATTGTACTTGAGCACGAAAAGGAGGCTCTACTGGGAATCGCGAAGAATATGCTGACCTTACACCAAGCCGACGCGCTGGTGCTGGGCTGTACGGAGCTTCCTCTTGCTATATACGGCGGTGATCTGAACGCAGCGCTGCTTGATACGGGCAAGATACATATTGACGCGATACTTGATTACATCTTTAAATGATTGACGACAAAAAACTGTCAGGATGCTTGATTCCTGACAGTTTTTTGTGTGTAAAGTTGCGGAAGTTATTGCTTTCGTTCGACATGTTCCAATAAAGCTTCGATCATGGGTCTAAGCCACATAAAGCCCCTCCAGTTCCCGTTATAGCGTTTCGATTCAAAGAGCTGCATCAACCGGATGAGAAAATCGAACTGTGTGAAAGCGCTTGAATCCGGCAAATTTTCACCAAGCAATGATAATGCTGCAGCGGCTGCACGCGCAAGCCCTGAATTGTGGCCGTTAGCCACAAGAAACCCGTCGAAGGCAAGCATCTCAATTAAGGAAGCGTTTCTGGGTCTACATTGTCCACATTAAAGGGGGAGCCATCAACGTTCGTGCCTCTTACTATCATGACCGGATTGCCTGCCGAAAAGCCTGCGGATTTGAAGACCGAACCGGACATCCAGCGGCCGCATGAAAGTAGTAGCTTTGATTGAGCAAGCGGGATTTCGCGACGGCAGATTCCTGTATCTTCCGAAGCGGAGAAATTTGCGGTTCGGGGTATGTTTGTTCTGAATTTTCTACCGTTTGGCAGTAATGCGGACGGACGATTTTTGTTTACGCTATGTACCATTTATTCCCTTTTTAATACTGTCTCATTGGTTTATCGTTTGCTGCCAGAACTTGCATTAGCCTTTGGCGCAAATCTGTTGTATCATAGAATCAACAAGCGGATGGGGGGATTATGTGAGCAAAAAAAGGTGGGGGAACAGGTTTTTCGCAAGCTGTGTGATGCTGGCCATTGCGGCTTTGTTCTTTGCAGGGTTGTTTACGGGGGTGGGCCGTGAGACTGCCCATGTTCCATATATCGAGTTTTTGCAGAATTTTGAAAATGGATTGGTCGAACAGGTTACGATTTCTGACAGCGCTACGCTTAGGTTCAGTTTGACTGGGGACGACACGCTGTTCACGACGACGAATCCCCGTAACCCCGGGCTTACGGAGGAATTGCTGCGCGGAGGTGTGGACGTTGTGGAGGGCAGCGGCGCATCCGGGATTGTGCAGATTGGTGTGTCGCTGGCATTCTTTGCAGCGGGAATATTTGTCGTGTCGAAGATCATGGGAAAACATTCGCCGAGCCGCGAAATGGCGTTTTGTGTGCGTGAGGCGCAGGAAAGCGGAGGAATAAGCTGTACATTCGCCGATGTGGCGGGCAATCGTGAGGCCAAGGAGAGTGTACAGGACTTGGTAGACTTCATCAAGAATCCTAAGAAATATTCGCGTCTTGGCGCGAGGATACCGCGCGGCATAATATTTTACGGCGCGCCCGGAACAGGGAAAACCTTGCTTGCAAAGGCCGTAGCGGGGGAGGGCGGCGTTCCGTTTTTCTCGGTTAGCGGTTCCGATTTTGTGCAAATGTACGTTGGAGTCGGAGCGAAGCGCATACGTGAGCTGTTTAAGAGTGCGCGGGCGAAGGGGCAGGCAGTTATATTTATCGATGAGATAGACGCTCTGGGTAAGAAGCGCCAGGGCGCGGCGACAGGAGGCTCCGACGAGCGAGATCAGACACTTAACGCGCTTCTCACCGAAATGTCGGGATTCTCAAGCTCGGAAGGCATCATCGTAATCGCGGCTACAAACCGGCTTGATACCTTGGACGAGGCGTTGCTGCGTCCCGGCCGCTTTGACCGCCACGTGGAGGTGGCGCTGCCGGATATCGGCGCGCGCAGGGCAATATTGGAGTATCACGCGGCAAACAAACCGCTTGCGGACGATATAAGCCTGGACGCGCTTGCCCGCAAGACGGTGTACTTCAGTGGGGCAATGCTCGAAAACCTGCTCAACGAGGCCGCTATTCTGGCGGCGAAGTCTTCAAGTGAGCTCATTTCATACGCTTGTGTCGACCAGGCGTTTATGACGATTCTGGCAGGAGCCGCCAAGACCGACCGCAGCCATATACATGAACAAGAGCGTCGGATCACGGCTTATCACGAGGCGGGACACGCGCTGGTTTCGCGTCTTGTCTCACCCGAGACAATTGTGTCAAAGGTTTCTATAATTCCGAGTACCAAGGGCGCGGGTGGATTCTGCATGAACTTACCGCCGGAGAAAATGTACTATACCAAGCGCGATCTTGAGGCGCAAATAAAAATTGCTCTTGCCGGGCGGGCAAGCGAAGAGATCATATTCGGTGCGGAAAACATCACGACAGGAGCAAGCAACGATATCGAGAAGGCAACAAAAATCTGCAAGGATTATATTGCCAAGTATGCTATGGGCAAGGCGCATGGCCTCCTGAACTTGGAAGTCTTTGATGCCAAGTCACAGATGATCGATGAGTGCGGCGAGCTTCTGGAGCGCCTGTACAGCGAGACTATGGACGATATACGCGGAAGCCTGACGAAGCTGCACGCAATGACGGACGAGCTGTTGGCGCGGGAAGTTCTGGAGCAGGAAGATGTCGAAAGGCTGGCGGCATAGCATATTCCTTACGTAAACAACCCTTGGCACTAAGATAGGAGCCAAGGGTTGCCGTTTGCCTAGGTGTGCTATCTGAATATGATGATAAGCATGTCTCTTTTCTCGAGTTTCAGGATAAGTTTGCGCTTAACTGCTTCGAGACGAATTTTAGCGGGATCACCGTTGACTATCTTGATCTGTGTAATTTAAACTAAATCATAGTTTTTTTTGTAGCACGACATTTTTGAATTTTAAAAATATTGCTTGACAAGCATCAATGTTTCTAATATAATATGCTGGTCGATTGTTGGGCAGTCGCCAAGCGGTAAGGCAATGGACTCTGACTCCATCATCCGGGGGTTCAAATCCCTCCTGCCTAGTCGGCTCCATATCTGGGTGTGGCGTAGCTTGGTAGCGCGCTAGACTGGGGGTCTAGAGGTCGCAGGTTCAAATCCTGTCACCCAGATTCAGTAAATACGGGCTTTCCGAGGATTCGGAAGGTCTGTTTTTTTGCTCTAAACCCCTCATGTCTACCAGAACGTCTACCAAAGTCCGCGCCCTACCAAGCTACACCACATCCAGATTAGAATAAACCTATCA
The DNA here is from genome assembly GCA_009780015.1 of Defluviitaleaceae bacterium. Classification (GTDB taxonomy): domain Bacteria; phylum Bacillota; class Clostridia; order Lachnospirales; family WRAA01; genus WRAA01. Next base: position 13,299 of record WRAW01000068.1, read on the forward strand.
AGCATCCAAGTGTGTTTGTCAATAAAAAAGTGCAGTGAATATAAAGATAAAAGTACAGTACCTCCTGACAACAAATGGTATGTTGTAAGCCGTTCTTTTTTATGAATAAACTGTGTGTCGGAAAAAGCG
>WRAW01000069.1 GCA_009780015.1 Defluviitaleaceae bacterium
TTCATACATTGTATTTTTAACTGCTTCAATGTCACTCGCAACCTGTTTACGTTTTCGCATAAGGCAATTCACCTCCGTGATTATATTATATATTTGTTGGAGATAGATTGCAACTTAGTATAAGAGAGGTAATGAGAAGATTAACAAAAGAAGGTAGCAATGTAAGCAGCCTGTATTCACACATGAATACAGGCTGCTGTTATAGACGAGGCAGGATTCTATTCGCCAATATATACGGCAAGTTTTTCAAGGGCGCTGTCCGGTATCAGTACTGTTCCGTGCTCCATCAAGTAATATTTTGAGTAAGCGGATGCACAGTGTTGACGGCCATGCTCGGAAACAATGGGGTTGATTTTGGATATCAGCTCCGGATTGCCGTCTTGCAGCTCAATGAAGAGGTAGAATAGGCTGTTGTGCTTAAATAGCGCGTCAAAGAACCGAGACTCATCGATGAATAGTCGGTTGAGCCTTGCAGCGGCTGTCGCGGCTTCGTCGAGCGTATCAAATGAAAATACGAAAACAGGAGCGGCAGTTGCGGAAGCCTCGCGCTCAAACCTGGCGCCGCGATGCTGATCCTTTTGATCCGAGCCGTCAGCCGAAACGTCTTGATGGAGCTTTCGCTGCAACTGCTTGAAGCGTTCCTCAAGATCGTTTGGGTTTTGAACCTTTGTCACGATGATCGTTATGCTGTCTTGAGAGTAGGGGATGGCCTCTATCATCAGGGGGAAATTCTCGGACTCGAATCCGCACTGCATATGAGCTTCTTCCATTATGTCGCGAAAGAGTTCCTGCGCTTTTTCTGAGCCATACGCAAGTTCTCCGAGCTTTATATTGCGCTCGTCCAGATCAAGGCGGGTCAGCATTATCTTTACCTGATTTTCATTGATTCGTTCTATCTTCATAGTATCACATCCTTTACAGCACATGACCATTAGTGTAAGGATAGTATAATGCTAATTGCGCAAAAAGTAAAGATGATATTTACGGAAATAGAGTGCCCTCTTCCAGCTTTTGATATGCGCGGTAATTGTCTACGCCGCCGAAGAAGTGCAGTGCATGGGAGAAAGAAGCTGCTTCCGGTGGTAAATATTGATCCAAGTATGGCGTAAAACGCCGCACAATGCTGTCGTCAAGGTGAGTTTGAGTATGCCTAAGGCGCTCGAGCTGCTCCAGCTTGACGCGCGCGGCGGTCAGGCTGACGTCGAATATACGGGATATCCTGTGTACGTCCAGGTTGTGACCGCGCCGGTGTATTTCGAGAAGCAGCGCGCTTGGGATCAGAAACTGAGAGGCAAAAAAATTAGCCTCCGCCTCTTCAACCGGAGCGTTGCGTTTATGGTTTAGAATTACGTGCCCGACTTCGTGCAGCATGGTGAAACGAACCCTTGGCGTGTACCTGTCGGCGTTGTAAAATATCATTGTGCGGTACGTGTCTGTGCCGGAAACGTAGAAGCCGTCCCCAAGCCGTCCGCCAAGCGAGAGCTCGTCGAAAGTTACGCCTGTGCGTTCACAAAATTCCTGATAGCTGCAAATTATTATGCTCTGCCCGGAAGGGGTAAGGAATGTGTCGCTGCTAATTGGACACGCGCCGATATTTAGCCGCAGAAGCTCGTTGTACGCCAGGAGAGTAGCGAGCGCAAGCCTTGGTTTTGTAGGCATTATGGCTTTTGTTCCGGCTGCGTATACTGTGAGCGCTCGGACATGAACTTGTCGAAGTTCTCGTTGATGAGCTTGTAGAGCTCGTCGGCATCCTCCTTGGGCAGGTTCCCCTGAATACGCGCAACCACCTTGACGTCGTTGTTTGTGAATTGATGGAAAGGCGAGTTGCGCTCGTCGGTTTTTTGAAGCAGGTAGTCGAGCGAGACGTCAAAAAAGTCGGCTATTATTTCCAATTCAGAGCTTGAGGGCGTTGACTTGCCCTTCTTCCATTCCGTAACTTTTCCGCGATAACCGTTTAACAAGCTTTCTATAAATGTTTGTTTTACTCCGTGCTCTTCCATAAGTTTCAGTATGCGCTCAATTGTCTTCATGCTGTTGGTATCCATATGTATCACCGAGCCTTCGTAGAGGTATTATCACTAATTTACTGTTTAGGAAATAATAACATTAATCCGATTGCCGGTCAATAGCCAATTGAGATTGACAACTATCAAGACTTTCAATTATAATTGTGACTGTAGAATCAATTAAAGCTGGGAGTGAATGCGTTTGAAGATACGAGATTTTGCCATCGAGATGTATATGAACGCCTACGAGACAAAGTGCCGTTACAACCTTGCGGAGACATGCGTTTCGTCGTTGACTGTAAATGAGTTGCTTGAGCTTAGCGGCGAAAGGGATAAAAATTTGGACGAAATGCTGTCGCTTCGTATGACATATGGCCACATCGAGGGCAGTCCAAGCTTCAAGGAAGGCATTTGCGGCCTTTGCGAAACGATAAAGCCTGAAAACGTGACTGCCACTCATGGCGCAATCGGCGCTAACGCGCTGGTTTTCTGCGCTTTGGTTGAGCCTGGCGACGAGGTGATATCCGTACTGCCGACTTATCAGCAGTTGTACTCCGTACCGGAAGCCCTTGGCGCTAAGGTGACTACCCTTCCTCTTAACATGGAAAACGGTTTCATGCCGGACGCCGGACTGCTTGCCGAGCGCATGAACGAGCGCGTCAAGTTGGTTGTCATCAACAATCCCAACAATCCTTCCGGGTCGGTGATGGACAAGGCATACCTCCAGCGGATAATCGACTCGGTGAGGCCGTACGGCGCGTACATACTATGCGACGAAGCGTACCGCGGGCTTACGCACTCGGGCTTAAATCTTACGGAATCCGTCGCGGATATGTACGAAAAGGGGATCAGTACATCCAGCATGTCGAAGGGCTTTGCTCTTGCGGGGCTTCGCATAGGCTGGGTTGCCGGACCGAAGAACGTGATAGAGCTTGTCAACAAGCACCGGGACTACAATACAATAAGCTGCGGAGTTGTTGACGACTACCTGGCCGGCCTTGCCCTAAAGCACAGCGCCAAGGTCTTCGAGCGTAATCTCAAGATCGTCAGGAAGAATATCGAAGTGCTTGACGGCTGGATAGCTTCTGACCCTAACTTTTCATATGTGCGGCCAAAGGGCGGGACCACGGCCTTTATAAAGCTGGGCTTCGACATGCCGTCGAAGGAGTTTTGCTTGAAGCTTCTGGAAGATACCGGGGTCATGATAGTACCGGGGAGTACTATGGACACGGAGGGCTTTGTACGTATGGGCTATGCGTTCGAGAAGGATTTGCTTGAGACGGGGCTGGGCATTATTTCACGGTTTACGCGAGAGATTGTTGGCTCGTGATTATACAGTGAAACAACTTTAATTAAGACCAATATTTTGTGGAACGTTGGCGGCAGAGGCCAATGCTTCCAGAAAATATTGGTTCGTTTTTAAAGTTGTTTAACTATAAAAAATAGGGGTGAAGATATGGAAAATTTGAAGCTGGATGATTTTAAGAATTTTATGTTCCTTAACAACCTGAAGTACTCGCCGTCGGGTGGGAGTGCGGCTGTTGTCGGCAGCAAGGCAAACGACAAGAATGGCTACAGCAAGACCATCTATGTGGACAAGGGCAAGGGATATTTGCCGCTGACATCCATAAACGGCGGTGTTGGGCCGTATGCTTGGCTGGATGACGAGAACATTATTTTTGCGGAGACACGGAGTAAAGATTTGCAGGGTAAGGTCGAGAAAGGCTACGAGGTCACGAGTTTTCACAAGATTAACATTGGCGGCGGTGAAGCTGTGCCGATGTTTGATGTGGACGTAATCGTCACGGATATCGAGCTTTTGCCCGGCGGCGGATACCTCATGACGGCGCTGTTTGACAACTCCAGGCCATGCCTCAAAGATAAGAGCCCTTCCGAAGCGGAAGAACTGTTGAAGGAATTCAAGAAGGAAAAGGGATATCAGGTTGTGGACGAGTTGCCGTACTGGTTTAACGGCCGGGGTTTCATAAACAAGAAGCGTCGCCGCCTGTTCAAGTACAGCCCCGACACAGGGCTGGAATCATTGACCGACGCGCTTGACGATGTAGAATCCTATAAGCTTTCGCCTTGCGGCAAGTACATACTTTTCATCGGCGAAGTTGCTCCGTTTGATATCAGCGACCTCAAGAGCAACCTGTATCTTATTGATATCGAAAAGGGTGAGAGAAGGGCGCTTCTTTCGGAAAAGATGATTATACGCGGCTTTGGCTTCGCGGGCGACAAGATAGCGCTGGCGGCCACAAGCGGCGATAAGTACGCCTTTAATGAACATCCAAGCTTCTACGCGCTGGGATATGACGGCAGCATGAAACTGCTGCTGGATTATGACCTGTCCGTCGGATCGTACGCCAATTCCGACAGCCGTTTTATTGGCGGCTATGTCGACAAGGTGCAGGACGGATGCTACTACTTTATTTCGATGGACAAATATTATGCCGATGTTTACAAAATTTGCCTCGAAAGCGGAGCGCTGGAGAATGTTACGCGCTGCGGCGGAAACATCAGCTTCTTCGACATCAGGGATTCGTCAATTATCTACGGTTCGATGCAGGGGCTGGGGCTACAGGAAGTTTATGAACTGAAAAACGGCGTAACGACGAAAAAGAGCTCGTTTAACGATGATATACTGGCCAGCCGCAAGCTCTCACAGCCCGAACACCATTTGATGATAGATCAGGAGGGCGGCGAGATCGATGGCTGGATGATGAAGCCTGTGGATTGCGAGCCGGGAAAGAAATATCCCGCGATTCTCAATATTCACGGCGGGCCGAAGACTGCCTACGGAGACTGCTTTTTCCATGAGATGCAGTACTGGGCAAACCACGGCTACTTTGTGATGTTTTGTAACCCACGCGGGTCAGACGGCAAGGGCAACGCGTTTGCCGACATACGCGGCAAGTACGGAACAATCGACTATGACAACCTGATGCAGTTTACCGATGAGATGTGCGGCAAGTACCCCGATGTCGACAGCGAAAGGATCGGCGTCATGGGTGGTTCCTACGGCGGATTCATGACAAACTGGATCGTCGGCCATACGCACAGGTTTGCGGCGGCCGCAACGCTTTGCAGTATCTGTAACTGGGTCTCCATGGCATATGTCAGCGATATTGGCCACTGGTTCACCAAGGATCAGATGCAGGCCGACGCATGGGGTGATTTGGACAAAGTGTGGTGGCATTCGCCGCTGAAATATGCTCCCAACGTAAAGACGCCGACCTTGATACTGCATTCCGACGAGGATTACAGATGCTGGGTTCCCGAAGCCTACCAGTGGTTTACGGCATTGAAGCTCCATGGCGTAGAGACCAGGCTGCACATATTCCACGGCGAGAATCACGAGCTTTCGCGCTCGGGCAAGCCGGATAACCGTGTGCGCCGCCTTGAAGAGATCACCAACTGGATGGATAAGTACCTGAAGAGATAGAACTGCAGCTATAGGAATATGACTGCGAAACTGCATCAAAGGAGGGGTGCGCGGAATCGCAAGATTCCGTGCTGTTTACCCCGACGCGTGATGCAGATCGAGCTACATATTCCTATAGTCCGAGCCCGTAGAATCTACGGGCTCTTCTTTAAAAATGGGGTGAATATTGTTGGATAACTACATCGTGGCAATAGACGGCGGAACGACCAACACGCGTCTGCATCTTATGAAGGATGGGGATATAGTCGAAACTAAGCACGTACAGCTTGGGGCAAATTCCGACAACAAGCTGTTGGAGGACGCCATACGCAGGGAGGTTGACGGCTGGGGTCACATTGAAATAGATTGCTTTATAGCTTCCGGTATGCTTACATCCAATATCGGGCTTATGCCGACCCCGCATACAGAGGCTCCTTTTGACCCCGGTATGCTTTCGCTCTCGCCGGTATTTTTTGAAAACATTCACAAGGCGCCGTTTTACTTCATCTCGGGGGTAAAGTTTTTTGCGAACGGGCATAAAGACTCTGATCTCATTAAGGGCGAGGAGACGGAAATATTCGGATTCCTGCGGGATGAAGACATGACTAGGAGTATATTGTGCATACATTTCGGTACGCACAACAAGGCAATGCTGATTGAAAACGGGGTCATTACCGACAGCGTCACGACCATGGGCGGTGAACTGCTGCATCTGATTGTGAGTAATTCCATTCTCAAAAGCTCTGTGGCCGATCTTGCCGATTTTGAGATGGTACGGGAATATGTGGAGACGGGCTTTGAGTACGCCGCAGAGCTTGGTCTGACGCGGTGCTTGTTCTTGGGGCGTACGGGGGACATCTTGTTCAAAATGAGCAAGGATCAGGTGCTGTCATTTGTCTACGGCGCGCTTGTTCAGGAAGATTTGAAGGCTTACGAAAAGTTGCTGCTCAAGAAGACGGACAGGATCGTGGTATATGGGCGTGAAGGTTTCTCGCGGGCTTTTGAGATATGCTTGAACAAGCTGTATGGCGCGGATATTGCCGTGACAAGGATCGGTTTTGAACAGAGCGAACTGCTTAGCGCGCAGGGATTGTACTACATATATCAGAATTGCAGGAAGAAGGGTGATTGATGTGTCGACGAATGATATAAAGGCGGAGCTCTTGGCGGAGAAGCTTGTGGTGATTATCCGGGGCGTTAAGTCGGGCGACATGCCGTCGTTGTTTGAGGCGCTGGACGGGGCGGGGGTACGCTTCGCTGAAATTACGCTAAACACTGACGGCGCGCTGGATTCGATTGCGGCTATGCGCCGAAAGTACGAGGGCCGTATACATGTCGGAGCCGGTACGGTGATAGATATTGACTTGCTTAAACAGGCTCTTGACGCCGGAGCCAAGTACATTGTTACTCCAAATACGAACCCGGAAGTCGTCCGTTACTGTGTAGAGAGGGGTATACTTATATTGCCGGGAGCCATGACCCCCAGCGAAGTCGCGACGATTACAATGCTGGGCGCCGACACGATAAAGCTGTTCCCGGCGAACAGCCTTGGCGCCGGCTACCTAAAGGAGCTGAGAGGGCCGTATTCCGGCGTGAAACTATTCCCTGTCGGAGGTATTACGCTCGAAAATATGCCCGATTTCTTAAAAGCCGGGGCAGCCGGATTTGGAATCGGCGGAAGCATCTGCAATCCGGGGCTGATAGCCGAAGGCAGGTTTGATGAAATCACCAATAACGCACGTAAATATGTAGAAACGGCAAAGAGTTAAAAATAAATAGACCTGTCTCGAAGCCACGAAGATAACACGGGATGGTTTGGGACAGGTCTATCTATTATTCAGAAGTGATCCATACCGGCTGCTTATATACTAGAATTATATTTTTCAGCACATCTATAAGCTCGGGAGTCGCCGGAGCGCCGATTTCAAAGAGTTGCAGCAGATCTTCCGAATATACTATAGCCCATTTAAGATATGGCGTAATCCAGAACGGAATGTCCTCGCCCTCGAGAAGTTCGTCGGGAAGCGCAAGCGCATGGTCGCGAAGGTCAAGGTGTTTTATGACCATGGCTACCGCCTGTTCTACCGTAATGATTTCGTCCGGCCGGAACAATCCGTCGTCGTGGCCGTTGGCGATTCCGGCTCTTACGGCGGCGGCAACGATTGCCGCGTCGTGTTCCTCAATATCGGGAAACACTATGTCGATTGCTTCGTCTTGATTCATGACAATAGTCCCAAAAACTTCCTTAATGAAGTCCAGCCTTGAGATCGTGCGCCGCACTTCCTCTTGTGAATCGTCCATCAGCTCCACCGCGGAGAGCCATAATTCAGGTAATTCGGGCAATTCAGGCTCGGCAGGTTCCGGCGCGGCCGGTGAATGTGCCTGGATTATATTTTTGAGAACTTCTACAAGCTCGGAATACGCCGGAGCGCCGATTTCAAAGTGACGCAGAAGCTCGTGAGAGTATGTCATGGCCCACTTGACATACGGCGTAACCCAAAGGGGGATATAGTAGATGTCCGATTCTTCGAGGAGCTCGTTTGGAAGAGCAAGAGCGTGGTCGCTGAGGTCAAGAAATTTTATGACCATGGATACCGCCTGTTCAACGGTAATGACCGCGTCGGGGCGGAATGTGCCGTCGTCGTGACCGTTGGCGATACCGGCTCTTACGGCGGCGGAGACAATGGGCGCGTCGTGCTCTTCAACGTCAGGAAACTCTATGTTGACGGCTTCGTCCTGTCCAAGGACAATATGCCCAAAAACTTCCTTGATGAATTCAAGTCTTGTGAGCGTGGTACGCTGCTCCTTCTCCTGAGAATCGTCCAAAAGCTCCATAGCGTGTAGCCATAAGCCGTCCAATTCGGATTCCTCAGCGAGCACATGGGTGGCCGAAGCCGATAATGTCAGCACCAGCGCCAGCGTGAACTCAATAATTTTCCTCATCATTTTCATCCTTACAATGGCTGTTTATTGCTGTAATATCTAACATTAACCGGTATAACAACGCCATGCAGTAGCGGGACAGTTTTCCCAATACTGCATGGCGCTTTAATTATACGATTTGGTGAGCATAGTAACTGCGGGTTCTTAGAATCTGTTCTTAGTTGAAAATATCCGCGAACATATCCAACAGGGTTACCGCTTCGTTAGCCGACATTTCGGCAAGGTTGACTCCCGTGCCGCTGATGCCGATCAGGCTGGGGTCGATCTGCCTCATGCCTACAAGCATGGTGGCAAAAGCGTCGGGATCGCCGAGCAGCATACCCCACGAACCGGTAATTATGGAATCAAGTATGAAGCTGTTTGCGGTAGTTGCGTAAGTGCCTTCCCATAGGGCGGTAAACTGAACTACTTCCGAAGTACCCATGAGGTCGGGAGCGCTGAACTCGAATACCATATCCATGGCAAAGTTGTCTTCCGCAATGTTTGAATCCCAGAAATAATCGCCGGTAAGCTCTGCGAAATTGTCTCCGAACTCGCCGCGGAGGGCAAATGTGTAGTCCATAACGCCTCCGCGCATAATGTTGTTACCTATTTGACTGTAAGTGAGCGATATGGTTTCGCCAAGAGCGTCCACAACAAAGTCAAAACCCAGCTCGTTGACAAGGAAGTCACTACCGAGAAGGTCCAGGTTTAACATGATGTTAACTGGGCCGACGAATGGTATGGGAACGTTTAGATTAGCTGTATGACGTACGGCAAGTCCATTGGTGGCGATATACAAGCTGTAGCTGAAAGTAGAGCCAAGTTCCGCGAGTTCCCTTATAGTGCTTGCGACTTCGCTGATTCCGCTGTCTACAAGCGCCTCTATGCTCGCAGCGTCAAGCTCGAACATGGAGAGGTAGTTAATCATAAAGGTGCGGAGGGTTTCGTCATTTTCGAGAGTGCCGGCAAGGTCGTTAACTAGGTTTGAAAAAGGGACGGGCCCCATGTTTGCGGTAATTTTTTCAGTGCGAAGGTTGCCCCTTTGCGCGGGTACGCGCTGTTCACCCTGGGAAGTGAATCTGGCGTTTTCCAAGTGACGGCGGATAACTTCGCCATATGGGTCAAAAAGTCTTTCGGGAAGCTCAAAATCAATGCCGCCTAAGGATTGTGAACCGGTCATTAACTGTACCGCTTCTACGACCGCCCTTATTCCTTCATAGTCCGCCAAACCGGCTTGTACAACCTCTGTTTCGGCCCACTGATCGGGCGTCATGTCACGCTGGACATAGATATAGTTTCTGGAAACATTTGGGTTGCCAACCGCGACTATGTCGTCATTTAAATAAACGTCGAAGGATATGTCGGGCATGAGAAAGAACGTTTGAAGACCAAAGAGATTTGTGGATGAACTGAACCTGTTGTTGGCTTCGTCTGATCTGCTGACCTGGGTCATACCAGCTGTTTCGCCATGTATGTCGACAGTCATCTCTACCGACATTTCGTACGCGGATTGCGGAAGCCTGAACATAAGATCAAATATTTCCTCATAGCTTCTGCTAACAACCTCGTACTCGCGCGCTAATTGGCTGAACGTCGCGTCCAGCGACGTCATGAATCTTGCCGCGTCGGAGGTTTGAGCCGAGACGGGTATAACAGTGCTAATCACCATTATTCCGGCGACGAGCGTACTGACAATTTTTTTCATTAACATAGCTCCCTTCAAATTTTGGTCAACACTGTTGATGTTGATTGCGATAACTTATTATACCCGATATTTGTCTAAGTTTCAAGTGTAATTTCTGTGGAATATGAACCAAATGAATCCGTTTTTACGACAAGCGCCTCGGAAAGAACGCGGCTATACATACATTGAAATGATCCTCAAATTTTAGACAAATACATGATTTGAACATCCCTAAAGCAATTTGAATATTAGTATTGAGATCAGTTTACACTTTCTTAACAGGAACTTGCAACTCTGTCAAACAATCCTCCATAGCCACTCCGCCAAAGGGCATTATAATCCCATGCCCACGGATTAGCCCTGCAAACTCATAGTCGTTCTGCTCAATCCATGCAGCCAATTTTTCTATTGCCTTGTTATAGTTATCGTATGGGCCGGGGAATTGGATGGTGGCGGCTAATGGGATAGCTTCAAGTTCTTTGTAAACAAAGCCGTCTTTATTTTCGCTAAGGTCACTAACGGGCACGGCGATTTCCATATCCACATCTTCGTCTTTGTATTCATCATCATGGTAAATGGAATAACCTGTTCTTTTGCAGTCAATGCCGTTTTGTTTGATAAACGCCCACATCTTTTCCCATTGTCCAACCTCGTCCTCAAATGAGGGAACAATCTCACGCAGGGAAACGGCTTTAATGGCGGGGATTTCCTTTAATTCAACTTCATAAACCATTCTATCATTCTCCTTCCGAATTTGAGCGCTCATGGCGGTGATTTTATCAAGTTTGTGCTGCTCTGTTGCAATAATGTCATTTATAGTCTGTGCCTTGCGTTCAAGGGCTTTCCGCATAAACTCCGCATTATCATAATACGGCAATGTTTCCTCAATTTCCTCTACACCAAAGCCCATATCCCGAAGTTCAACAACCCGCATTAAAAACGGGATCTGCTCCGCACTATACATTCGATATCCTGTAAAGCGGTCAATTTCGGCAGGACGTAAAAGACCGCATTTGTCGTAATGCCGTAGCATACGAGCCGATACACGGACGAGTTTTGAAAATTCTCCGATTTTGAACATCGTACCCACCTACCTCTCAACTTTTTATTTTAGCATAATGGGGATTATTTTTATACCCTGTTTTTTCGCCCGTATAATGCAAATGTAAGCGGAGCAAACACGCATACAAGCCCCGCACAGACTATAAGCGCCAGTGTAATATCCCATGCGGAGTACATTCCCTGCATTAACAGCCTTGTGGCGGTTACAATATGGGTTGTTGGGTTAAACATTATCACGGTCTGCATCCAATCGGGCATGGTTGAAATATCTGTGAAAATGTTGCTCCCAAAAATCGAAGTGTATAAAATAAGCATGGAGTTTTGGGCTATGCTGTCGGGCTTCTTTACTACCACACCTATTGTCGCAAATACCCAACTTAGGCTAAAAGCATATAGAATAACCAACAACATGCCGAGCATTAAACCTGTAATACAACCCTCTGGACGAAAACCGATTGCAAGCCCTGTAAGTACCACTCCGACAACGGCAATCACATATTTTAATATATCGGCTATAAGCGTACCCAAGACTGGTGCGGGTTGCCAAAAGCCTATAGTGCGGAATCGGTCATATACGCCTGTTGAAATATCCTTGCATAATGCCGACCCTGCGTATACGGTCATGGGCAGCACTGTCATAAATAGCATACCCGGCAGAAGAAATTGCACATACGCTCTTGGCGAACCGTCAATCGCTCCGCCAAACAGGAAAGTAAAAATCAACATGGAAATAATCGCCACCATCGAATCAAAAATCAGTTGCCCCGGCGCGGTTTTGATTTTGAGAAAAGTTCTCCACATGAATGTTGCCGTTGAAGATACGGCACTTGGTCTTTTTATGCGCACATCTTTCGGTGTGCTTAAAGCATTAACCATTGTCTTGCCCCCCATTTTCTGTAAATATCATAAATACTTCATCAAGACTTGCCTGTGATATGGCGTATTCCATTGGCTCAATTCCTGCTTTGGTTAAGCCGTTCAAAACTTGGTTGGCCTGTGAAACTTCGGATATTTCAACGGATAAGGCGTTAGCTTCATCAGCCTTGATAGTGGCTTCTGCAAAAAGTTCACCCACAATATTCTTTGTCATGCCTGCGTCGCTTTCGTTTTGCAGTCTAATCTTGATTGTTTTCCTGCCTACAAGGCTTTTCAGTTCAGCGGCTGTGCCTTTGGCAACGATTTTACCACCCTCTATAACGGCGATTAAGTTTGCTAATACATCAGCTTCTTCAAGGTATTGCGTAGTTAGAAAAATGGTTGTGCCATTCTTGGCGAGGTTACGGACAAAATCCCAAACAACGGCACGGCTTCTTGGGTCAAGCCCTGTTGTCGGCTCGTCAAGGAAAAGGAGCTCTGGGGTTTTAATTATGCTGGCTGCTATATCTAACCGCCTGTGCATACCGCCCGAATAGGTTTTTACCGGCTTGCTCCCTGCTTCGGTTAAGTCAAACTGCTCCAAGAGTTCTTTGGCTCGATTTTTCGCCGCCGCCCCTTTGTATCCAAACAGCTTAGAAATGAGGATTAGGTTTTGTTCGCCTGTCATATCCTCGTCAAGTGCTGCATATTGCCCAGTTAGGCTGATTTTGCTCCGTACTGAATCACTCTCTTTGGGCAGCCTGTAGGAAAGAACGGTTACATCACCGCTATCAATGTTTAATAGCGTGGAGAGTATTTTAACCATTGTTGTTTTCCCTGCGCCGTTTTGTCCAAGCAAGGCAAAAATTTTGCCCTTTGGAATAGCCAAGTCCAGACTTTTCAAAACTTCCTTGGCCTTAAAACTTTTACACAGCCTCTTAATTTCTATTGCCAAGTCGTTACTCATATTTTCGTTGCCTCCTTTGACTCAATCTTGATAATCAAATCATAAACCTTGACACAATGTTAAAGTCAATAGGGATTTCATAAGTAAGAGCGGATACCTTTTTGCATTGAGTATCCGCTCTTTTACTTTAGAATATTGCTATAAAGTAAAATATTAGAAGCCTTAATTGCTTTATATTGTATTAAGGCGTGTTCCCACTAGCGAAAAGCCACAAGAAACAAAGCGATATGGATGAAGCCTGTGTACATGATATCAAGCTTGTCGAACCTACAAAACACACGACGAAAAGCTTGGATGCAACGAA
>WRAW01000070.1 GCA_009780015.1 Defluviitaleaceae bacterium
AATTATTGAATCCTCCGTGGGAAACCTCTTGACCAGCTCTAAGAACGTCATAATAGCACCTCGTAACGCTTATTTAGTGCTATTATATCATATTAATTAAACTATGTCAAGGGATAATTCCGTAGAATAATCCACAAAGCACTTTAATGCGGATGGTTTTGTGCCTTTTTCGATTTGTGCCGATACATAGCCATTGTAGAGAGCGTAATCGGGAAAAGCGTGTTCAAACTCGTAGAGCAGGCCCGGAGCGTTCTCATTAAAAAATCCTGTGCCGCCGTATTGAACATTTGGCAGACACAGGACGCTGTCATCGCATATGGTTTTTGTGAAAACCTTCGAGATATAAATTTTTTCAAAGTCCTGAAGGTCTTTATAATCTGTTTTCAAAGTCACTTCATTGCCTTTACTTTTGTGGTAACCTGATATTTTCATACAGGACAAATTGGGGAAACGTCGTTTCTTGCCTTCGGCAAGCTCGGCGTCAATTACAGCGATAATAGGCAGCACCTCCTTTTTTGCTTGTTTATGGCATAAAGCTGATATACCGCAGTTTATGCGGATGCTATTTTGCGCCTGCCGTTTCCATAGCCCGAAGAAGCGTCCCCTCGGTAAATCTTGCGGGTGGCTTTGTTTTTCCCTCCCGGATCGTTACGGTGACTGCCGTAAATATCTGTCCTTCTTGTAGTTCCGGCAGACTGTCGCCGTTCTCATCGCTCTCATCAGCGCCATACTTGTCGTTCTTAGTTTTGAGGGAAGCGCGAAACGCCGCGTCGATAACCCGCCAACCATCCTCAAGCACGGTCTTGCCCTTGGCTGTAAACCGATAGCCTCCGCATTCCAAAGCTGCCGTTACAACTTCATATTTATGGACAGGCGCTGTTGCGCAAAGTAATCTGGTGGCGATAAGCGATAGAATGTACCGTTCACCGGACGCCAGCGCCGATAAATCAGTCTTGGCGGCCTCAAGGGTCGGGATAATGGCGTGATGATCGGAAACCTTGCTGTTGTCGGTTATACGGGTTATATCGGGAACGAAACAAAGAGAGTCCGCAAAAGCTGAAGGCACCCGATAAAGAGCCGATGACAGCCAAAGCGGTATCCTTCATATCCTCGGTTAAATACTGAGAATCCGTGCGCGGATAGGTAACCCGCTTGGATTCGTACAAACTTTGCGTATAGTCCAAAGTCTGCTGGGCCGTAAAACCAAATATCTTGTTGGCGTCACGCTGCAAACCGGTAAGATCGTACAGCCTGGGTTGTGCCGTGGTCTTGTGCGCTTTTTCTACCGGCAGGCAGACGGCATCAGCGCCATCGGCGGCAGCGCGCACGACCTCAGCGGATTCGATGCCGCCATGCCGCTCACCAATAGCCGTAAACCTGCCGCAGTCAATCTCCGGCGTATAAAACGGCTCCTGCACAAAGGCGGCGATAGCTTTCTCCCGCTCCACAATCATGGCGAGGGTAGGCGTCTGCACCCGTCCTACGTTTAGAGTATGAGGAGCGTACAGGCAAGAAAAAAGTCTGGTACCGTTGATCCCGACAGCCCAATCAGCCTGGGAGCGGCACAGTGCGGCCCGGTAAAGGTTATCGAAATCAGCGCCGGGACGCAGTTTGGCGAAGCCTTCTCGGATGGCCGAGTCCTCCAAGGATGATATCCAAAGCCTTTGTATCGGTTTATTGCATTTACAGTAATCGTAGACCAGCCGAAAGATAAGCTCTCCCTCCCTTCCGGCATCCGTGGCGCAGACTACCGACTCTACATCGGATCGGTTCATCAGTTTGCGAAGAATTTCTATCTGCTTCGCTTTATCCTTAGATGCCTTGTACTGCCATTCTTTCGGCAGAATCGGCAGTGCCGCTAAAGACCAGCGCTTATACTGCTCCCCATAGGCATCGGCCATAGCCAACTCCACCAAATGTCCGTAACACCAGGACACGATGAAACCGTTGCCTTGTACAAACCCATTCTCGCGCTGTTTAGCGCCAAGCACGGCAGCAATGGATTGTGCCATGCTGGGCTTCTCGCAGACCACTAATGTATGCGTATTTGTGCTACCCATGTAATACCCCCTTTCAACGAGCGTCCCTGTCGGAACGCTTTGGTTGTTTGGATTCCCATTCCTTAACCATCTCATCATTTGCTCTTAGGCTAACAGCATGAGATTTGCCGAGATAGCCTTCGAGATTTTGATTTTTACTAACAAAAGCATCCCTGCTTTTCTTATCAGGAAAGCTTTGCACTTCATACTCCATACATGCATCAGGTGATAATGAACATCTCGGATTGTATAGTACCGCATAAAATTTCCCTTTGTTCGCTCCCTCTGTCTTAGGATATGGTTTATTACTGCCTTTTTCCTTATCCTGACGAATAGCGTTCATGACAGACGTATACTCACCGGAATGGCCGGTTGCCGCTTTCTCCGTTTCCCGTGTCAACCGGGCAGGCTCAAGGAACACCTCCAGGTAGCTGTTGATAGAAGCAGCGATGGCGGCGTAATCTGCAGCGTTTGGCTTGTAGCTGTACCATTCGGCTTTGCCGTTATACACCCAAATATGCGGAGAAACTCTAATGCTTCCGCCGGGCTTAAAATCAAGCATGTCCATAAACCGGAACACGTTGCTGTCGATTACGCCCTCGTTGCGGTTGAACACGCTGGCTTTGATGCCTTCATACTTCTCGTGAGTCCCCAGCGTAACAAACTCCAGCTTTACATTTGTTGTTTCACCCAGCCTGCCCATGCAGGCGCGCCCGGTGAAGCGGGCATCGTTTATCGCCGGGCTTGCTCCGAAAATCTTCCGCAGTTCGTCCTCAAAAAAGGCCATGTTACACCTCCGCTCTCAGCGCCTTCACCATATCCGGCCGCTCCCAAGGCAGATCAAGGTCGCTGCGGCCAAAGTGACCGTAGGCTGCGGTTTGTGAGTAGATGGGTTTGCGAAGCCCCAGCCGTTCAATAATGGAAGATGGTCTCAGATCGAAATACTTGCCCACGATTTCGCGGATTAAGTAATCGGGCAGTTTGCCGGTGCCGAAAGTGTCTACCATAACGGACACAGGGTTTGCCATGCCGATTGCGTAAGATACCTGAATCTCCGCTCTTTTCGCCAGCCCAGCCGCCACGATGTTCTTGGCTATGTGCCGGGCGGCGTAGGATGCGCTCCGATCAACCTTGGTGGGGTCTTTGCCGGAGAAAGCGCCGCCGCCGTGCCTTGCGAAGCCGCCATATGTGTCAACGATTATCTTGCGGCCGGTTAGCCCCGTATCACCCCGGGGTCCGCCGATGACAAAACGGCCTGTCGGGTTGATGAAGAACTTTGTATTCTTATCGAGCAGTTTTTCGGGAATTACAGGCCAAATGACATTGTCGATGATATCCTGACGCAGATTCTCAAGGTATATCTCCGGCAGATGCTGTGCCGATATAACCACCGTGTCCACCCAGACAGGCGCACCGTTTCTGTATTCCACCGTGACCTGGGATTTGCCGTCCGGCCCCAAGTACGGTAGAACGCACGCCTTGCGCACATCAGCCAACTGTTTCGCCAGCTTATGGGCAAGATAGATGGGCATAGGCATGTACTCGTCTGTTTCATCGGTGGCATAGCCGAACATCATACCCTGATCCCCGGCGCCCAAGTCATTCCCGGCACTGTGGCCACCGGCTCCGCCGTTGCCGCTGCCGGAACCCATACCGGCAGACTTCGCCTCAAGAGAGCGATCAACCCCCATGGCGATATCTGGTGACTGGCCGTTAAGAGCCATCAGCAGAGCGGAAGAATCGGCATCGAAACCATGGCGGGAGCCGGTATAGCCGATTTTGCGGATGGTATCCCTGGCAATGCCCTGAACATCCACGTAGCAGTCTGTGGTGATTTCGCCCATAACGAGCAAAAGGCCGGTGGCGGCCGCTACTTCACAGGCTACCCTTGCGTGAGGGTCTTTGGCGAGGATGGCGTCTAGGACCGCATCGGACACTTGGTCGCAGATTTTGTCGGGATGGCCTTCGGTCACCGATTCGGATGTAAAAAGATAGTTTTTCATAAACAGTCACTCCTCTTTTTTGTGATTTTATATATAAAACCGGAACAGGCTCCGCAGCTAATCAGCCGCGGAGCCTGTTCCGGTAATTTATTCAGTGTAACGAAGCACGTACCACGGACAGACCGCGGCGGCTTTGGTGATGAATTCTTTGTCGCCGTAAGGGTCAAATATGCCCTGTTCCTCAAAAACTGCCTTGGTAATATGATGCGCTGCCCAGCCTTTGGCATCTGTCCTGCACTTATTGAATTTCCCATTTTTGCAAAGAGCTCGTAACGCAAACAGCGCAAGTTCCTTGTATTCCTCTGCGCCGCACTTTGAGAAAAGATCACACTTGTCATCGAAATCACGCGGATTGTTGGTGAGTATCGCCCTGAGTTTGTCCATTTTTCTGTCGCTATTCATTATCCGCCTCCACACGCTTGGAAACAGCCTTGATCCGCTTAACGGCATATAGTGCATTGTCCGTATACTGCCGCTGCCATGCGTTTTGGGATGGGGCCCAGCGAAATCCGTTGCTCTTTAGCTCCGCCCTCAATTCTTCATCAGGCTTTGCGTCAAAGATAATCTGTAGACGGTTGACTTCTTTATTAATTACCACGCTGCCACCATCAAAGTCCCAACCGTCAGCCGAGCGGTCAATCCTGCGCTCCATGTCCTCGATCCGTTTTTTGATTCGCCGTATTTCAGCATTGTTATTCGACAGCGAATAGCTCTCAAAGGGTTTGGGGTTCTTGCGCCAATCCCGCGACATGCCGGCTTTGAGCTTCATAATTGTGTCATTGCTAAGGTCTGGGCAACCGTCCAAAGCGCCGTGCTTGCGGTAATATGCGTTTACAGCTTTCATTGCGGCTTGACTGTTCTCCAGTGACTCCAGCTTTTCCTTAAGTTTATCAATGGCGTTCGGATCATCGGAACTGATGCCGGCAGTACCTATGCCTTTGATTTTATCCAAGATGCCCTGTATGTCCCGATACTCTTCCATGTTGCGGTCACGGGCGGCGTTTTGCTTTTCCTTTTTACGCACCGGAAAGTTGGAAGGCCCGGCAATCATAATGGACGGTACTCTGGCGTCAATTTCAAATGATTTATTGAAGTTAGCGGCGAGCTTGGCGCAGTACCTTGCCAGTAGGCGGTCAATTTTTTCGTGATGCATGGGGTCAACCCTTTGTTTCTGCCGTTCCGCGATTTCCTTCGCCTCATCCACCATAGCCCGGTACTCGGACGTTGCGCTGCCTTCTTTATAATCTCTGTAGCTGTTGGCCTCTTTCGCTCGGCGGGCAGCGGTTTCGTTGATTTCGTTATACATATAACCAATCCCTTCTCAATCATTCGGTTAAATATTGCGGTCTAAAGCTTCTGTTATATCCTCAATCGTCACATTAAAACGGATTACACTTTGTTCTAAAGAATTTCGCTCGGTTTTGAACTTATCTGCGGCAAAAGCCAATTCATTTCTTATGCGATTGTATTCATCAAGCACATCGCGGAGCAGTACGTACTCATTATGAGCCAACCGTCCCGATGAAAATAATTTACTGATAATTTTACGCGCTTGCTCCAACGAAGTCATTTATCTGCATCCTCTCGAATAATCACTTCAAGCCGCTCCATTGCTTTCTTAATGGATGGTATGTCGCTGAACAGTGGACGGCGATATTCTGTATGCTGCCGTAAAATCTTAACGCTCTTCGCCGTTTTCCGGTCTAACCAAAAGGATTCAAGCTGAACATGATACTCTTGACCGCCGGAGAGAAACACTGCAACCCAATCGTAAGCGATGAGCCGATATTCGTCCGGTTGGCGGTATTTCTTGGGGATAAAACCGTATCTGTTAAGCATCCGTGTCACCCCCTAGCGCTTTTTTTTTCTGCATACCAAGGTATCTACAGACCCGGCACCGCGATGTCCGGTCTTACCCAAAAAGCATGTGCCGCAGTATTTCCACAGCGAACCGTCGAAAGAAAATGTAAAGTAAGTAGCCATATACTGCTGCTTTTCCTCATCCCAATCACTGCTGTAAGGTTCACCGCATTGAATGAGGTTAGCCCGGTGGGTAGCCGGGGGAACGCAGCCGAGGAAATTGTCAACAATTTTTTCATCCACATAATCCCCCGGCTTTACCGCGTCCGTAAAAGAGGATACGTTTTCAAGCATCGCCTCAGTAATTATTTTTATATCCGCCATATAATCTCACTCCCCTTCCGAAATGGCTTCGGATGCTTCGCCATCGTCAGTCACCGGCACCGGATCAGTTTCTTTCTTACTGCTACCCTGCAAAAACGAGCCGTTGCCGGGGAACGGAGAAAGCAAAATCTTCCGTGCCTGTGAATATTCAGAACCTTTAAAATCCAAGGACAAAAGAAAACACCTGGCTTTGTATTTTTCATTGTCACCGGGCCGGGGCAGTTTTTCCTCAGCCATGACGCGCTTCTTCTCCTTTGCCGTTTCGCACAGGCGGGTGACGAGACGGGAATAGGCGTCTATCTCCTTTGCGGACGAGTCCGGCTTAAACCATGGAAAACGCAGCCGCCCCCCGAACTCCTCAATGGTTAGTGACTCCGCACCGGTCATTTTCTTTAGAATCCATGCTTTGGACGCAACCAGTTTCTCAAGGTTTTCGATGACGGTGGAGTTTATGCCATACAGCGGCATGTCGATGGACAATATCCCGGCATCTTCGCTTGTGTCCACAGCCGAAGCCGCATTGTTGTTAGAGCCTGTATCCTCAGCCACATTCGCACCGGCATTAGGATCTGCATCTACAGTCTCATATACATTCGGATTGGGAGCAGGGACAGGGTTTGCATCATCCGCTGTACCATCATCCTCTGCTTGGCTCTCTTCCGGTATTATGGTCAATGCCGTACATTCGTTAGCAGGCTCAACCTCATCGGATAAATCTTCATCCTGTGGCAGATTACTGCTCTCGTCCTCATTTTCAGCTTCAACCGGCTCCGCTTCATATACATACCCACGCTCCGCAAGCTGTGCCAGCAAGTTACTAGGCGAATCCACGCCCGCATCATCTTGAGCAGTAACCGTACCGTTGGCGCTGATTGTGTAAGTGTCCACCGTAAACGCAAAACCCAGCGCGCCCATGTACTTTGCCTTGCAGCCAACAATGTCGCTGATGGCAGCAACAAGAGCCTTCCGCTCTTCCTTTACCACATTAAACCGATACTCGTTCACGAATACCCCTCCATTCTCTAAAAATCGCTGTTTTTCTGTGTCATGTGTGATGTTAACGTCCTTAGAGGGGTATGTACAAGTCTTTCTTAACGGCTTGCGTGTCAATCTTTCGCTGTAATTCCGGGCTTCTTATGTGTAGTGTGCCGGGTAAACACAAAGCCCCGCCCAATTGAGTGAGCAGGGCTTCGGTTAGTCGTAAATGCTGTTATGATTCGGTTGTATTCGCACCAGGCGCCACAGACTCTTCCATATTAATATCAAGTCTGTCCGCAGATGCTGTAGGCCCTTCCGGTCGCTCATGCATGACCGGCAACTTAGCTGTGTCTGCATGATGGGTAACAGGCTTTATAGAATCAAGAAACCCGGCAAGCTCTCCGGGCTCTACGCTGGCCTTGCGCACCAGCCGTACAATCTCAGCGTTTTCCAAATCCATCTTCTTCTTTTCAAGCTCCGGCAGAAGGGTTTGGAGTTCCGCGATTTTGATCTTGGTTTTGTGGATATCGTTTGCAACCTTATTTATTTGTGGGTTTATAAGGATACCTCCTTGGTATAATTCGGCGGCTAGACGCGGCCAAAAGCAAAGAAATGTCTTTGCCAGAATGGTGTGTTGATGTTTGTGTACTCTACGCCGGCGGGGTTGGACCCGGTGTGGATCATGTACCCGTTTCCCACGTAGATGCCAACATGGGTAACAGTCCGATAGGATGAGAATGTCCCTTGGAAGAACACCAAATCCCCCGGTCTGGCTTCACTTGGCGGTACAGGTGTGGAAATGTTGTAAAGACCCTGTGCTGTCGTCCTACCAACATCCCTGATCCCGGCCGTGCGCAGAACGTAGCTCACAAACCCTGAGCAATCGAAGCCCTGTGCCGGAGTTGATCCGCCCCAAACGTAGCGTAATCCGAGATGCCGCTCCGCTTCCGTAATAAGAGCGGTAAACTGTTCATCGTCCAGCGCTATGCCGGGGAAGCCGAAGTTCGGTCTGTTGGCGCTTTCGCCAACTGACCTTCCGGTTAGAGAAAAGAATGCCGGGTTCAAAAATCTCCCGTCCCTGATTATTTCAAAATGGAGATGCGGCCCCGTGGAGTTGCCTGTGCTGCCAACGGTGGCAATTACATCACCCTGCGATACTTCCTGACCCACGGTAACAAGTATGGCGGCGCAGTGGGCATATCGGGTTGTGATACCGTTACTGCCTTCGATAATGACAAAGTTGCCGTAGCCGCCGCTGACCCCGGCAAATGTAACCACACCGCTGTGAGCGGCGAGTATTTCCGTGCCGCCGGGCAGTGCTATATCAACGCCGGTATGGAATTCAGGGCTGCCGCTGATGGGATGAATGCGCCAGCCGTAATGACTGCTGACAAAGGGCATCCAGTTAAAAGGAAATGGACTGCCCACATACTGCCGGTTGCCGCCGGACTGCATGAGCAGATCGAAGTGCTGCTGTTGGTTAGCGTTCATGCGGGATTGAATAACTTCTGAGAATGACCGGGCGGTCAGGTTAACGGTCAGCACATGCCATTCATAGGGTATTAATTCGCCCTCATCGTTAAGATAGTGACGAATCTCCACGCTTGGAGTGATGGTAAGCTGATACTGCTCATCGAAAATCTCGCGCAGAAACTCCCGGATTTCGGGATAGGTAAAATCCTGATGCATAGCAGTCAGAAACGCCATAAGCTCAAAGGGGTTATGGTTGATGCTGGCGCCGCTGATGCGGTACTCGTCAAAACCGGGGAATTCCGTGCGGATATTTGCAAGCCGCTCCTCCAACTCCGTTTCCCACTCGGTATAGGCGATGGCGGCATCGTCGATAGCGGCGCTCTCGGCCACGTAGCTGGTTGCGACAACAACTTGGCCTACACCGGAAGCCATGTTGGAGCAGGCCGTAACGAGTGATGATATTATTATGAACATGAGAA
The DNA here is from genome assembly GCA_009780015.1 of Defluviitaleaceae bacterium. Classification (GTDB taxonomy): domain Bacteria; phylum Bacillota; class Clostridia; order Lachnospirales; family WRAA01; genus WRAA01. The sequence goes on from WRAW01000070.1 coordinate 9,157, forward strand.
TGATCGCCCCAAGTATGGCAATTACCTTGGGGTTTTTCATAACCGCACGGACAAGAAAATTTGAAGCCCTGCCGACCATGTCGGCTGTTCGCTTGATAAGTCCTCCGGAGCGTTTGGCATCCCTCGCTGCTTGGGCGTACTGCCTGTTGATTTTGTGCTTTTGGATCATGCGGCGGGTAAGGCTTTTTTGAAGCCGGGGGTTATCGGCTATGGCTTTGCGGTAGGAGGCCCTTGCGTTCAATTTTGCGGTTTTACGTGATAAATTCTCCACCCTGCGGTAAGGTTTTGTCTTATGGCGGCGGTAAGCGGTACGCAGTGCGCCCTCCGCCAGCAATTCGCCTTTATGGGCCGCTTCCGTGCCTACGTTTTCACGCTCGGCCATGTATATCTTTTTGTGGCCGTAGGCAATGGCGGCATTCATGCCGAACTTCACCGGACGAGTGGGAGCAGCGCCTTTGATATGATCGCCTTGGCTCTTCGCTTCGGCTTCAAAGTGCAGTTTGCGTTTAGGCTTATTGCTCTCCGGGTCTATGGTCTTGTCCAGTTTGAGCCTGTGCTTTTTGGGCAGCTTGTTTTCGGCTTTTTCCAGCTTTTCAGCGGAGCGGTCGGCTTTCAAACGTGCCTTGGCCGCTTTTTTGTCGGCTGCGGCTTGTAAGGGCGAAATATCGGCTGATGCAGATTGCGGCGCGGTGCGGGTACTTTGGCCTCCATTATCCGAAGAACCCCGCAGGCTGTCACCGGCAGAGCGTCTATCCCGGTCGGCAGTGCCGGGTATGTGATGTTCGTTGGATTTTACAGGGTTTGTGGCATCGCCGGTTTGCTGTATGCCCTTCTGTGACATGTTTCTTTTGCGCTGTGCGTTTATTGCGGCTTTGTCGTGGCCTTTGTCAAACAGCGCGGAACCGTCACCGAATTGCAGCTTGGATGGTTTATCAAGCTGTACGTTGGTGTTTTTGGCTGTAGAAAATTTGCCGCCATTCACTGTATCATGTGAAGCTGTGCCTGTTTCCCGGCTTTCCGATAAAGGCGACAGGGGAGAGGTATGCTTGCTTTTTGAATCTGTGCCGTCAGCTTCCGCAAAAGATGTGTCTGCCGGGTTTGTTGAACCTACTGCCGATTCCGGCCTTGTCCCTGTTCCGGCATCTGCGGCAACGGATAAGCCCCTTGCTTCGGCATAAGATACCCCGGCTCTGTCAGCGGTTGAATCCCTCACCGGTGTAACCGTGTCCGTTGGTTCAGGAGCGGAAGGAGCTCCATGATTGGCTTTAAGCGCCTCGGCTACACGGGATATCTGCTTTTGTTTGTCACTGCGGCTACTGACAGCTTCGCTGTGCCGCGGCTCTGTTGACATCCGTTCGCCTTTACCGCCAAAGTCCAGTCTACCGGGGCGTTCATGGGTAAGGGCGGTTTTGTACTCAGACGCCTTGGCGTCAGGATTACCTTGAAGCTTGGAAGGCCGCTCTTTTGCCTTGGATTTGCGCCTGCCGGAGTTTTTGCTGCCCCATGGCTCGATGTCCTCTGAATGCGGCTTATCCTTGCCGCTTTTGGCCGCCGGCTTTTCAGGCTCGGTAGAATCGCTTAGAAAAGAGGAAACATATTCGTCCGGCTTCTCAGCAGAACCTGATGTACGGCGCTTTGCGCTTCCAGATTGGGCATCAGCATCAGCAGGGATATTGGTTTCGGCTGTAGTATTGAGGTTTTGGGTATCGCCGGAGATATTGTTACCGGCGTTTGCCGCGCCGGATACATCAGCATTGATTGACTGCATTTCTGCCCAGTTCTGCCCGGCCTCAGATATTTCGCGGTTAAACTCCGCTTGAATGCGGTTCTTAGCGTTGTCGTGGCTGTCATCAGCCGCAGGGGAGCCGCTTCTGTCGTAGGCGCTTGCGGAAGTATCCCTCACGCCATATCCGCTTCTGCGGTTACTGGCCCGCTCCCTGCCGAATGTAACATCCGCGTTCCGGGCATCCGCTAAAGAGCTTTGCCGTGGCTGGCGTGTTTCACTGTCAAACAAAACTTTGCCGCTGTTCGAGGGTTTATCATCGCCCAAGGCTCTGCTGTCATTCTCCCCCTTTGATTCAATGCCTCTCGTATCACCGGTATCATCCGCAGCCTTGACATCTTCCGATGATTTACTGCCTTTGTCCTTGGGAAAACGTGACTTGCTGTGTTCTAAAATATTGCATCACCTCCAACACAAAGCCCCCGCCGTTTAAGCAGGGACTTTGCGCAAAAATAATATTGGGCGGCTGTTATGCCGGAACAACCGCATTACAACGACTCCTCTGCGGTTTTTAGCTTCTGCTTCTTGGGCGCATCTTTCTTTACCTCGTCAATTTCACTTTTAATCCGCTTCATATCGGAATGCACGGACGGTCTTGCTTTCTCAGCGCGAAGTTCCGCCGCCTGCTCCAGCTTATCAATAAGTGTAATGGCTCTATCGTTACGCGCAATATAACTCTTCTGGCGCTGAATTTCGCCGCGAAAAGGCGAAGCGATAAATCGTGCCAGTTTACCATTAGGCTTGATATCGGCTATCGGCTCTTTGCCTGTAATAGCCCGTCCAATATTTCGGATATGCCTGCCGGCGGCATGAAATTCCTTGCTTGCACTCTCTATCTTGTCAACCTGCTTTTCACAGAAGGTTATTGTGTTGCGCATGGCATCCCGCTGGGTTTCAAGGTCGGCCTTGATATTCAAAGCGCCAACTATGTCATTAGCCGCTGTAATGCCTTGATCTTTTACGGCTTCTACAGTCCGTTTACAGACGCCTATTATTTTTTCCTTTATCACCTGAATCCGCTGATGTGCGGCTTTAAGCCTTGCTATCAGCCCATCGGCGGCCTTACTGAGCATGGTCTTTACAGGGTGGCTCTGCTCTTCCCGCATAACAGACAGATCACGTCGCATGGCGGTAAGCTCGGTGATAGCGCGCCCCAAGTCACGCTCCATAGCGGAGATACAGCCCACAACCTCGGACAAACCTTTGGCGTCCTCGTTCATGCCGTTGGCCTTTAGGATTCCCATCAGTTCCTTAACGTGCCGGTTCTTCTCAAGGGCTGCGCTGCGCTTTTTGGGTGCAGCAGAAACAGATGATGCAGATGATGAATTGCTCACGAATTATCACCGCCGATTGTGGCAGCAATGCTGGTTTTGCCGTCACCATCGCAGCCGATAGTCTGCAGTGCCGCCACCTCAGTGACAATCTGCGCCATGCCTTGGAGCAGCCTCAAATCCTCGGCACACTCCCGCGTTAAGAATCCGGGATCGCTGTTGGCAAGGAACACTGCGTCAACAGTCTCATCCAAGGCCGTTGTGAAGTAAACGAGTGCCTCGGTCAGATCATCATCGCTAAGATGACCGAGCAGCTTAGGCGCGGCGTTGGTTAAACTTTTGATGCCGCTTATGTTTTTGTTTGGTGTCATTGGATACCTCCTTCGGCGGTCAAATGAAAGCGCCGCTTTGCGGTAAATTACAGCGCAAAGCGGCGCAGACAGTGTTAAGCTATTTTGTGTTTGATGCCGTGTTTTTGTTGATTTTACGCCACTTTTCCAACTTCTGATATGCGAGTTTATTCGAGATATATGATTATTCGATGCAAAGTGAAAAGTCCCCGCATATTGGGGACTTTTCAAATTCTTCTTGAATAATTATTGTATTGTTATTGCAAGAACTCTGGGTATGAGCTTTGC
>WRAW01000071.1 GCA_009780015.1 Defluviitaleaceae bacterium
GTCGTCAGTCGCTCCGCCTACGCTGGCGCTTCGGATGCTAAACGTGTGCCACCGGCACACAGCATCCTTGCGTACCGCTATAGGTACGCTCAGTCCACCCCACAAAGCCAAAACCGGGCTTTGCGGGGACCCCAGGCGTCGCTCCTTCCTAGATTGGCGAAAAATCGCCTCTTCCAGCCGACATTTCGGGTATTGAACACAGGTTCTTAGCTCTGAATTGTATACACGATAACCGCAGTGTTTTGATAAGTACAGTCATTATATAATATTGTTATCGCCGAATCAAGCTTCACTGCAATAAGCGGCAATGAAATAACAATATCAAAGAATATACGGACAAAGACAACAAGACGGAGCAATAATCTGTATTGCCAATTAAAGACAGTCATTTTTATTACCATCAATCCGTGGTGCCGGCATGTCTAAAAATACCCCCAATTGGTGATTATAAGAGTTCAATATTTTCACTTGAGCATAATGTTGTTGGGTATTGAGTATTAAACAAATCTATTGCATAATAGTTTCTAGAGGTGGATGATACTATGTCGGTCGACGGATGGAATTTTGAGCACACTTACACGAATCTTCCCGAAATATTTTACAGTAATCAGGAACCTGCAAACGCGCCGGACCCGCAGATGGTTGTGTTTAACCGAGAGCTTGCCCAAGCCTTAGGGCTTCGCTCGGATAAGTTAGCGGACACGCCGCAAGTATTCGCGGGCGCATCGCTGCCATATGGCGCGAAACCCATTGCTCAGGCTTATGCCGGATATCAATTCGGTCATTTTGCAATGCTTGGCGATGGACGCGCGGTGCTGCTTGGCGAACAAATCGCCCCGGACGGCCGCAGGTTTGATATCCAGCTAAAGGGCTCGGGCCGTACGACTTATTCCAGAAATGGCGACGGGCTTGCGGCTCTTTCGCCAATGCTCAGGGAGTATATCATCAGCGAGGCTATGTTTGCGCTGGGCATCCCTACGACCCGTTCATTGGCGGTTGTTCTCACCGGCAAGGGTGTTATCCGGGAAAAGGTTTTGCAGGGCGCGGTGTTGACACGTGTTGCGTCAAGCCACATCAGGGTCGGGACATTTAATTATATATCGGCGTTTGGCAAAAATGAAGATTTGCGCGCGCTTTCCGATTACTGTATTTTGCGGCACTTTCCATGGATCGAAAGCCGCAAGGACGAGAGTCAGAACAAGTATGTCCTGCTTCTTAGGGAGGTTGCGCGGCTTCAAGCGTCCTTAATTGCGAAGTGGCAGCTTGTCGGCTTTGTCCACGGTGTAATGAATACGGACAACATGGCGATATCAGGGGAAACCATTGACTACGGGCCTTGCGCCTTTATGGACGCTTATGACCCGGAGACCGTTTTCAGTTCGATTGATACAGCTGGCCGCTACGCGTTTGGAAATCAGTCCGGTATAGGGGCGTGGAACTTGTCAAGATTTGCGGAGTCTCTGCTGCCGCTACTTCATGAAGACGAGGGCAAGGCCGTCGAGCTGGCTCAGGAGGAAATCGCTGACTATTGGAAGCTTTACAACGAAAGCTGGCTTGCCGGTATGCGCGGAAAGCTTGGGCTTAGCGGCGAGGAACCGGAAAATATCGGCCTTGTTACGGAGCTGCTTGGCTTGATGTGGAAGCACGAACTGGATTATACAAATACCTTCAGATCAATTATGTATGCGCATCAAGGAGATTCGCCGCTGTTTGAAATTTCGGAATTTGCAGCATGGAATGAAAAGTGGCGGGCCAGACTTGGAAGACAAAAACTTAGTCAGGATCATGCCGTGGACATAATGAAAAAGCACAACCCGGCCGTTATTCCAAGAAATCATCGTGTAGAAGAAGCTCTGGCCGCTGCCGAGCAAGGGGATTATTCCGTAATGAACGATTTACTGACGGCGTGCCGTGAACCTTATCAGGAATCGGAGCATTACTCCCTTCCTCCCGAACCGGCTTCCTGCAAATACAAAACATTTTGCGGAACGTAGAATATTGTGTTATAATGTGAGGGATAGAGGGGATTGCTGTGAGGCTGAAACTCGGTGAATTCAAAGGCCGCCGGCGCGCCGCCTTGCGCTGGCTGGGGGGCCCGTTAATGGTATTGACGGGCCTGGTTTTGCTACTGCTTTCTCATCGGCAGCCGGGATTCGCCGCTTGGTATGCGGAGCGTATATTTCCCGTTTTTCCTCATATCGCAGGTCGGTTTTGGGGGCTGTTCCCATTTTCAGTATTTGAAATATTGATAATAGCGCTTGCTCTGTGCCTGCCGATTGGCTTAGCTCTTATTATTGTAAATTTATGCGGCAGCCGTGGCCGCACCAGGTTAAAGGCATTCGCCAAAACCGCACCGCTGCGCCTTCTGTATGCTCTGTCGATCATCTTCTTGGTATTTGTGCTGACGGCCGGAATTAATTATAGCCGCGAGTCGTACGCCGACCATATAGGCATTGCCGTACAAGATTCTTCGCTGGAAGAGCTGGTGAGCCTGTACCTGATGCTTGTGGCGCGGGCCGAATTGCTTGCCGGGCAGATTGACACGGACGCCGACGGGTACTTCGTACTGCGGCGAGAAGGACTGTATAATTATGCGCGACAGTCTATGCACAGCTTGAATAGCAAATACGGCGGTCTGGGAACCTTCTTTCCCCGTGCCAAGGCGCCGCTGCTTTCGCGTTTTGTGCTTTCCAATTCCAACATTGGCGGTTTTTTTTCACCCTGGACAATGGAGGCTCACTATAATGCCGACATGCCGGATCAGAGCATACCATTCGTTATTAATCACGAACTGGCTCATGTTGCCGGACATATGCGCGAAGACGAGGCTAACTTCATAGCCTACCTGGCCAGTCGTAACTCCGAGCATGTGGATTTTCAGTACAGCGCCGTGTATGTGGCTTTGAGCTATACGCTTAACGCTTTGCGCCGCAACGTGCCGCCGGAACAGTATAACGAGCTTTTTGACATGCTACCGCAGCAGCTTAGGTGTGACTTCGCCGCCGCTCACGCATATTGGCAAGCCTTTCAGGGCCGCGCGGCCGATCTGGCCACGCGAACCAACGACGCCTATCTGCGCCTTAATCAACAGCAGGACGGCGTGCTTAGTTATGGCCGAATGGTCGATTTATTGCTGGCATATTACCGCGCTTATCTATATATTACATAGGTGATGATATGGCCATTTTACGCGCGTACGCACTTCCGCACCCGCCACTGGCCGTACCGGATGTGGGGCGCGGCGAAGAAAGCAAGATTTCGGACACGCTGTCGGCATTTGACGAAGTTGCGGCGGCAATCGCCGAACTTGTGCCGGAAACAATAATTTATATTACACCCCATAATGTGCTGTACTCGGATTATTTCCACATATCGCCGGGGATTAGCGCAAAGGGCGACCTTTCACAATTCAATGCCCGTGATGTTCGCTTTGAAGCAGAATACGACACCGAGCTGGTTAACGAGATAGCGAGGCTTGCTGAACAAAGCGGAATACACGCGGGAACTCGCGGCGAGAAGAACCCTCGGCTTGACCACGGGACGACGGTTCCCATTTGGTTCATTAACCGCCGCTGGCCGAGTTACAGGGCTGTGCGGGTATCCCAGTCCGGCATGGGGTCTGCGGAGCATTACCGGCTTGGGCAGGTTATTGCAGAGGTCGTGGAAAAGGCGGGGCGCAGGGCCGTAGTGGTCGCCAGCGGAGATTTGTCGCACAAGCTGTCCGAAAGCGGGCCGTATGGCCTTGCGCGCGAGGGGGAGACATATGACAATGCAGTCACGGATGCTCTTTCGAGCGGCGACTTTCTTTCACTGCTTGCCATACCTGAGTCTGTCCGCGAGAAAGCCTCCGAATGCGGGCACAATTCCTTGGTGATGCTTGCGGGATGCTTTGACCGTAAATCCGTTGACGCGAGGCTAATATCTTATGAAGCTCCTTTCGGGGTGGGCTATGCTGTGGCGGAGTTTTTTCCCGGCGAGGCTGACGAAGAACGCAATTTTCTTGAGCGGTTCGAGGAAATGTCCATTGAGGAAGCCCGCAGGCGTCAGGACTCGGAAGACTGTTATCGCCAGCTTGCGCGCCAATCTCTGGAACACGCCGTAAGAACCGGCACAGCGTTGCCCATTCCGGGAAATCTGCCAGATGAAATGCTTAGCGAAAAAGCGGGGGTATTCGTGTCCCTGCACAAAAACGGCCGCTTGCGCGGCTGTGTAGGAACCATATTCCCGACAACGGACAATGTCGCCCTCGAAATCATCCAAAATGCTGTATCCGCCGGTCTTGCGGATAATCGCTTCGAGCCGGTAAATGATTCCGAACTCCCGCATCTTACCTACAAGGTTGACATCTTGTCCCGACCGGAGCCGATTGCCGGCCCGGAAGAACTTGATGTACGGCGCTATGGAGTAATTGTTTCGGCCGGGCACAGGCGTGGGCTGCTGCTTCCCAACTTGGACGGCGTGGATACCGTTGACCGACAGCTTGCTATTGCGCGGCAAAAGGCAGGCATATCCGATCATGAACCGGTTAAGCTGGAGCGCTTCGAGGTGTTTCGCCATGAATGAGGCGCGGGCGGCAATGTTTTGGGAGGAGGCGGAAAGCAAAGGGGTACTGTGCGGTCTCTGTCCGCATGGCTGCGAAATTTCGGAATACGCGGCGGGTTTCTGCGGAGTTCGTGAAAATCGGGACGGCAGGCTTTTCGCCTTGAGCTATGGGCAGGTTTCCTCCGTTGCGTTAGACCCCATTGAAAAAAAGCCTTTGAGAATGTTTTGCCCGGGAACGCAAGTGCTGTCAATCGGTGGATATGGCTGCAATCTGCGCTGCCCGTTCTGCCAAAACAGCGCTATATCATTGGAGTACAAGGAGCGGCGGCAAGCCGTAACGCCGGAATATATAGCCGAACTTGCCGTACAAGCCGTTCCTCATGGAAATATCGGCGTCGCGTACACCTACAACGAACCGTTTATCGGCTACGAGTTCCTGCTTGACTGCGCAAGGCTTGTGCGCGGCGCAGGGCTCAAGAATGTGGTTGTTACAAACGGCTTTGTCCGGCCCGAGCCGCTTGACAGACTGCTGCCGTTTATTGACGCGATGAATATCGACTTGAAGGGCTTTACCAGCGCTTTCTACGAAGGGCTCTGCGGCGGCCTTGAGGCGGTTAAGGAGACGGTATCGCTGTCGCACCGTCGCTGCCATGTGGAAATATCTACCTTAGTGATACCCGGTGAAAACGCCTACGATATCGAGAACATCGCCGCGTGGATCGCTTCATTAAGCCCGGACATACCTCTGCATCTGTCCCGATTCTTTCCGCGCTACAAGTATCTTCGCAAAGCGCCGACTCCGCGGGAAGAAATCTTCAGGCTTTGTGAGATCGCGGGAAAACACCTGAAGAATGTGTTTCCCGGAAATATTTAGATGCGTATACAACCATCTTTCACGCAAAAAATAAGCGGGGAGGTGAAGCATGGACATCAGCAAGCATAAAATATATGCGCCTGACATGCCTATGGGTCTCGATATAGCCCTTGCCAAGAATATGGCGGCGCATGAATATTTTTACTCATTGCCGGAAGAGGCGCAAAAGCGGATAATAGACCACACGCATACTATCGGCAGCAAGGAAGAGATGCAGTCCTACGTTGATTCGCTTGTCGGGGGCAATTATTTGCGTTAATCCTAAAAGCCTGTACTTGATACCGCTCAATGCCGGCTGGAATGTTGGCTTTCCACCATTTCCAGCCGGTATTCCGGTATTGAATAAATGATGTCACAGCTTGAACTACGGACTTGGCGTAGCTCCGGTGTTCTTGGACGCCGTAAATGTTTAGGCACACCTGGAAGATAATATTCTTACATAGGCTTTGCGAACGCAATTTATAGACCGACTCGCATTCGAGATACGCTGATAATTAGTTTTTGAGGTCGTGCCATGATAGCTATAATTATACTTGTCATCATCATGACGATATCAGTCGCTGCAATCAATTTGAAACTGCCGCAAGGTCGCGCTGACAAATGGGTTCGCTTACCTGTTCTGGTTACTATCATTAGTTTTAATACCATTGTAGCGTTTCATGGGTATTTTTTGACAATCCCCGTGCTTAGGCTGGATAGTATTATAGGGCTATCGATGGCATTTATATTAGTTATGCCATTGTATTTTATCGCGTCAAGTTATATCCGCCATCTGATGGATAAAACGGACATAGATGTTGCAAAAAAACTATTAGGGACCTGGTTATTGCTAATGTAAGCACTATAGTACTAGCGGCATTGATGATCTACTTTTATATGTTTGGCCCGACAAACTGAAGACAGTACTGTCTATACTATATACTAGTAGCTAGGGCTGTTGCAAAACCACAAAAGTGGATGCAACAGCCCTTTTAAATTGATATTACAGCAAAAGCGAGGCAAAGGACAATCAGAAGAAAATCATTATCAGCGAAACCGAAGCCACGGCAAGAGAAAGGCAGAAGCCCAGAAGTATAGGCTTTTTGCCATGCCGGAGCAGTTCTTTGAAATTAACGCCGAGGCCGATGCCAACCATCGCCATTACGATAAGAAACCGCCCCATCTCGCCCCAAAACGCTGTGGCTACGGCAGGTATCGCGCCTGTGGTGTTAAGGATGCTGGCCGCCAGGAATCCGGCCACAAACCATGGGAATGTTTTGCGCAGACTAAACCCTCCGCCTTCCTGGGTTAGTTTTGACTGCCGTAGAGCCAGCGCGAAGGTTATCGGGATAATCAGCAGTGTGCGCGTCAGCTTGACCACGGTGGCGGTGTTGCCTGCGGATTCGCTGTAGGAAAACCCGGCCGCCACCACCGACGAAGTGTCGTTAATCGCCGCTCCGGCCCAAATGCCGAAGCTCGTGTCGTCCATGCCCATTAAATGCCCGGCGGCAGGGAACACAAATACGGCGATGACATTGAACATGAATATTATCGAAATAGCCGTTGCGACCTGCTTGTCGTCGGCCTTGATAATCGGCGCGGCGGCGGCAATTGCCGATCCGCCGCAGATCGCGGTACCTACGCCGATCAGGGTTCGTTCGTTGTCAGAGAGGCCCAGATGCTTACCGATGAAGTAGGCCAGTATCAGCGCGGCGGCTACTACAGCCAGCAGCAGAGCCAGCGCCTGACCGCCTATGTCCACAACATGCGCCAGGTTCATCTGAAACCCGAACAGGACTATCGCGGTTTGCAGTACACGCTTGCCCGTTTCCTTTGTTCCGGGCTTACAATTATCGGGAAGCCGCCACAACTGGGCAAGTAGCATACCGAATAAAATTCCGATCACCGGGCCGCCGGCCACCGGCAGTAGCCTTCCCAGCACCCATGCCGGGAGCGCTATCAGCAGGCATAACAGCGCTCCCGGCATGTTTTTGGAACTGTAGTAGCCAATACCGGTGATTGGCAAGGTAATAAGCAGCGCTATGAGTACGTAGGCAATAGTCATGGAAGTATGTCGGAATAGTAGTGGAAAAGAGTCGTCGAACCGCCGGTATGCAGGAAGAGTATGTTTTCGCAGTCCTTAAAGTAGCCTTTCCTGACCAGATCAATAAGTCCGTCCATGGTTTTTCCGGTGTAGACGGGGTCAAGCAGAATCGCCTCGGTACGCGCTAAAAGCTTGACGGCTTCCACCATTCCCGGCGTAGGCAGCGAGTATCCGCCTCCGATATAGTCTTCAAAGACCGTAACGTCTTCCATACGCGGCGGGTTGGCAAGCCCCAGCTTGGCTGCCGTGCGAGCGGAGAGGTCGTAAACGGCGGGAATTTGGCGGTCGTTCTTGCGATTGATGCCGATGCCCGTGATAGGGATTTGCCCGTTCATGCCGATGATGCCTGTAAGCGTACCGGCGTGTGTCCCCGTACTTCCGCTGGTCAGCACGATATTGTCGATCTTCAGGTTCATTTCAAATAACTGCTGCATTAACTCCTGCGCGCAGGCCACATAGCCCAGCGAGCCGATCTCATTGCTGCCGCCGCCCGGAATAATATAAGGTTTGCGGCCCTGCGCCCGGAGGTCTTCGGCGACTTCGGCCATCTTGGCCATCAGGTCTGTGCCGCCTTCTACCACATGGATTCCCTCGGCATCCATAAGCTCATAAAGGAAGTTGTTTCCGCCGGCTTTCTTGTTATAGCTGTTTGGCACTCGCTGTTCCAATACCAGGTGGCAACGCATACCTTCTACAATAGAAGCCGCAAGCGTCAGACGGGCATGGTTGGATTGAACCGCGCCGCAGGTGATGACGGTATCGGCGCCTTGAGCCAGCGCGTCGCCCATCAGAAACTCCAGCTTGCGGGTTTTGTTGCCTCCGGCGGCAAGCCCCAGAAGGTCGTCGCGCTTGATGTAAATTGTCGGGCCTCCAAGGGCGGCGCTCAGGCGCTCCAGCTTTTCGACCGGCGTGGCGAACGGGGTGTACTGGCGGCGCGGGAAACGGCTTAGATTCATGAGAACACCTCTTTTCTTTAATTTAACGGGTTGTATCGGTATAGAACTGGAATGCCTCTTTGTCTGTGAATCCTTCGTGGACGATTTTTCGGATTGCGGCGGCCATCTGGACGGGGTGTTCGCTCTGGAAAATGTTGCGCCCCATGTCCAGACCCCTTGCGCCGCCTTGCATCGAGTGGTACGCGAGTGTCATGGCTTCAGCCTCGGGCAGCTTCTTGCCGCCCGCCACCACGATTGGAACAGGGCAGGCCGCGACGATTTCCTCGAATTTGTCGCAATAATAAGTCTTGATAAGATTCGCGCCAAGCTCGGCCAGTATGCGCGTGGCAAGCTTGAAGAACCGGTCGGTGCGCTCCATGTCCTTGCCGACCGCGACGACACCAAGCGTGGGAATACCGTAGCTCATTCCGTCGTTGACAGTCCTGGACAGGTTGTCGAGGCTGCTGAGCTGCCCGTCGGCTCCGATGAAAGTCTGCACGGCCATGCAGTCGGCGTTCAGGCGGATCGCGTCTTCGATATCAACCGCGACAACTTCGTGGCTGAGGTCATCGTACAGCATCGAGCTTCCCGAGGATGTGCGCAGCGCGACGCCCTTGCCGCTGTTCGGCGGAACGCAGGTTCTGAGCGCGCCGCGCGTACCCATCAGCACGTCGATGTGCGGCAGCAGCGAAGGAATCACGATATCCAGGCGCTCGAGCCCGGTTACGGAGCCCATGAAGTAGCCGTGGTCGAAAGCGAACATGACCGTATTGCCTGTTTTGGGGTCAAAAATGTTGGATAGCCGCGTTTTCATGCCCCAATCCAGACTGTCGGCTCCCTTGACATGAAATGTACCTTGGTTGGCAAAAGGCGTGTTCACGTGATAATTCTTTTGATCTTTTTCCTGTCCTTGCAGATCGGGCATATGTAATCCTCCAAATCGCGCTTATCAAGCGTCAGTATACGTTAGGCACATTATAGACGATCAGCGATTTTGTGTCAATAGATAGGTCTATAGCGCCGGTTAGCGCTCATTGACATCAAGGGGATATTTTGGTACATTGTACATAGATATTTGTTCTGGAGGGCTGAAATTGTCTGGAAAATATTTGATGGCTGTGGACGCCGGTACGGGGAGCGTCCGAGCCGTATTGTTTGACACGGACGGCAACCAGCTTGGCTGTGTGCAGCGGGAATGGGAGCATCGCGAAGATCCGCGCTATCCCGGCAGTATGGATTTCGACTGGATTAGCAACTGGGAGCTTGCGCGGGAGTGTATCGGCGGAGTCCTGAGGGAAACGGACGTCGCGCCGAGCGATGTCGCGGCGGTGTCCACGACCTGCATGAGGGAAGGAATTGTGCTTTACGACGCCGCGGGCAAGGAAATATGGGCTTGCGCGAACGTTGACGCCCGAAGTTCTGACGAAGTTGTCCAGCTAATCAGGGCAAACCCAGAGATGGAGAGGGAAATCTACCGTCAGACCGGCGAAACATACGCCCTAGGCGCGCTACCTCGCCTGCTGTGGGTAAAGAACAAGATGCCCGGCGTTTACGAACAGGCCGCCTCAATGGGTATGTTCAACGATTGGCTGATCTACAAAATGACCGGTGTGCTGGCAGTAGAGCCCAGCAATGCCTCTACGACGGGGCTTTTAGACCTTCAAAAACGGGATTTTGACCCGCGTATACCCGAGGGCTGCGGCCTGCGCTCCGACCTTTTTCCGCCTGTTGCTGAGCCGGGGAGTGTAGTAGCAACGGTCAGCAGCGAAGGCGCGCGGCAGACAGGGCTTGCGGAAGGCACGCCCGTCGTGGCCGGGGGAGGGGACGCCCAGCTTGGATGTGTGGGCGTAGGTGTGGTTGAACCCAACCAGGCGGCGGTGTTCGGCGGGAGCTTCTGGCAATACGAATACAACACAGCAAGCGCGGCGGCAGACCCCGCGTGCAGGGTGCGTGTCAATTGCCATGCCGTGCCCGGCGTGTGGCAGTACGAGGCGATTGCGTTCCTGCCCGGAATAGTGATGCGCTGGTTCCGCGACGCGTTTTGTCAGCCTGAGGTACAAGCGGCGGCCGAACAAGGCGCGGATCCATACGAGCTTATGAACCGTGAGGCTACCAAGATTCCGGCGGGCTGCTACGGAATGATGTGCGCGTTTTCCGACGTGATGAACTTTATCTCGTGGAAGCACGCTTCGCCGACTTTTACTAGCTTTGAGCTGGACGCGCAGCGCTTCAATCGCTATACATTCTATCGCGCGATCATGGAAAACGCCGCGCTTGTTACCAAGGGACACCTTGAGCTTGTGGCGCAGACCACCGGAAAGCGGCCCGGCGAGATCGTGTTCGGGGGCGGGGCCTCCAAGAGCCCGCTTTGGTGTCAGATCGTCAGCGATGTACTGGGGCTTCCCGTGAAAGTGCCGGCGGTAAAGGAAGCCACGGCTCTGGGCGCGGCTATTCTCGCCGGTTATGGCGTCGGCATTTACGCCGATATCCCGGATACCGCGCGTAGGCTGGTAAAGTGGGAGCGAACCTACACCCCCGACGCGCAAAATCACGAGACATACAGCGAAATGTACCCGGTTTGGAAAAAAGTGTACGACGCTCAACTGGCGCTGGCGGATCAGCAGATAACCAAGCACATGTGGATTGCGCCGGGAAATTAGCTTGAAGGCGTGTACTATTAAATTGAGAGGAAGATTAATATGGCTAGAAGACTTTGCAAATCCAATACCGACGAAAAAATTGACGGAGTATGCGGGGGTATAGCTGAATACTTTAACATTGATTCCACCCTTGTTCGTATTGGGTGGGTAATTTTCACTCTTTTGGGCGGTTCGGGTATACTGGCTTACATCATATGCATGTTTGTAATGCCGGATGCACCAGAAAAACCGGATGAACCTGAAAACCCTAACAGGAATTGACAGTGTTGCAGGTTAAAATATTAGGAGGTTGATTAAATGTTTGTCATAAATGAGAATGAACGCGAATACCGCTTTGGAAACAGCGGGCCCAAGTACCTTATGAGAGGTCCGCGGAGCGGTTTCGCCCTGGTGCAGTTTGGCCCGGGAGAAGACTTTATGGCGCATTATCACAATGTCATGGAGGAGAATTTCTTCATTTTGGAAGGCGAGGTGGATATCGTCGTGGATGGCACTGTTCATCATCTTGTGCCTGGCGACCTGATTCACATCGAACCTGGCGAAGTCCACTATGTCGCTAACAAAGGCGATGTCGCCATGAAGATGATCTCTACATTAGCTCCGTTTCAGGACGGAGACAAAGTTGAAGTAGAGAATTATACCTATTAGGATTGCGTAAGAGGGGGAGAATACATGCGATTGAACGATAAAGCGCTTCAAGATGCCGGTGCGTGGGAGTCCGCGGGGATTACTCTGCCCAGATTCGACCGAAAAGCGGTCGCCGCTGCGACTGATGCCGCGCCGGTTTGGATACATTTTGGCGCGGGCAATATTTTTCGGGCGTTTCCCGCGATGTCGATGCAGTCATTACTGGACCGGGGATTGGAAAGCAAGGGGATAGTGGTGGCCGGGGGCGATATTATCGACAAAATATTTGTCCCGCACGACAACCTTACATTGCTGGTGACGCTGAAATCAAACGGAACAATTGAGAAAACCGTGATAGGGAGCATTGTCAAGTCGCTCAAGGCGGACAGCGAAAACGAGCGGGACTGGCATCAGTTGAAGGATATGTTCGCCAAGGCGTCGCTGCAGATGGTCAGCTTTACGATTACCGAAAAGGGCTATGCGCTGAAGAGCGCGGACAGCGGTCTCCTGCCAGATGTGGAGCACGACTTCAAGGCGGGGTACGCGCAACCACGCAGCTATATGGGCAAGCTGGCGGCGCTGCTGTACGAGCGCTACCTGGCCGGAGGTTGCCCCGTGGCCATGGTCAGCATGGATAACTGTTCACAAAACGGTACGCGGCTGCAGGCCGCGATAGCCGCATTTGCTGAAAAGTGGGAGGAAAGCGGCCTTGCCGACAAGGGCTTTCTCGCGTATGTCAACGACCCCGGGCGCGTCTCATTTCCATGGAGTATGA
>WRAW01000072.1 GCA_009780015.1 Defluviitaleaceae bacterium
GCTTGCTTGCTTGCTTGCTTGCTTGCTTGCTTGCTTGCTTGCTTGCTTGCTTAAAAATTGTTGCACATTTCGGCATGTTTGTCAACACCTTTGGTAAAATTGAAAATGCGAACAGAGCTGCCGCCCCACTCGCACACAGTAACCTATGGTTGTATAGTAGCATATTTTGTTGAAATTTTCAAGGGAGATTTTCTGGCTCTGACGATATAATTCATCCTTGAAAATGAGGGCATTATGGCTTATAATCATATCAAGAGGAGCGGATAAAGTATGCCGGAGATAGCAAAGACAAAACACACCAGCAGAGCCAAAGGCACAAGGCTGGAATATACTTTTAAGAGCGACGTGCTTGTCAAGATGCGGTTTCGGGAATATCAACATCTGCTGAAGCGGCTGATTGCCGTGCTGCTCGAAATCCCCCTCGACAGCATAAGCCATTTCCACATGACCAACACAGAAATGCCGCCGGAGGAAATAGGCAAGAAGTTTTGCAGGCTGGACATAAACATGGTGGTGGATGATAAAAGGGTGAATTTGGAAATTCAAGTGGAGGACGAAGGCAATTACCCCGAAAGGGCATTATTTCATTTTGCGAGGGTATATTCGGCGTCCTTGCCTGCCGGAAATGATTATAACGAACTCCCACGGACAATAATAATCAGCATAATAGATTTTGAACTGTTCGACTGTGATGAAGTGCATTCTGAGTTTCAAATCTTGGAAGTTACACGGCACACGCCGCTGACCGACAAATGCGGCCTGCATTTCTTTGAACTCCCCAAAATGCAGGATGTAGCGTCAATCGACCACAACAGCGAAAAGGATTTATGGCTGGCGTTGTTTAACGCGGAAACCGAGGAAGAGTTAGAGGAACTGACCAAGAACGGAGGTGTGGTGATGGGTGAAGCGATTAAGGCGTACCGTGGCGTTACCGCCACAGAGGAATTTAGAAGTCTGGAATGGCTGAGGGCTAAGACTCGGCATGATGAAGCTAACGCTTTGAGCCATGCGAGGAAGCAGGAGCGGGAACATTGGCAGGGTGTGGTTGCGGAAAAGGATGCGGCACTCGCAGACAAGGATGCGCTGATAGCAAAACTCCAAGCGCAACTTAAAAATGGCAATTGAGCATCTCTGCATGCTGCCGCAAAAAATAAACGCGCTTAAAACATCTATCATATCTATCACAGTATCACAACACTGATGAACACTGGACTTGCTGACGTTTGTGTGCCGAATCATGTATCACAGCAGATAGAAAGATTTACCAGCAGGAGAAAAAATCACACAGCCCACCCACCATAAATCTGGACGACAGACGAGCTGTGTGATAGATGAAATAGCATTCCACAAGCCGCAAAGACTTGAGCCAAGCGGCTTGTGATAGAGTGATACTTATGATACTTCTTTCAAGCCATCCCCACAATTTTGCCCGTTGGGTTTCAGAGTGTGACCGACAACAGTATGGCCAAGTGTGCTATGCCGCTTGACCGTGACACGCTTCTCCAGTTCCGCAAAGAACGCCTGAGTTGACATAACGCGCCAGCCATGCTCCATCGCCAAAGCATGGTAGAGATCATACAGCACCGAAGTCTTTACACGCTTTCGCTCTGCTGGTATAATGACATCATCGAGGAACGAGCCGAAATCAAAAGCGATCTTTCCAGCCTTCTTCCTGTAGGCGGCCAAAGCCGCCGCCATGCGAGGTGATGACTCCAGCCCCTCTGCCTGTAGAAGCTGATAACCTTGCAGCAGCCAGTTTAGGATACCACTCTTACTCTTGGACTTGCAGAAGAACTTCTTCAAGCCTTTATCCTGTTCCCACGGTTTGAAGTGACGCTCGAAGGGCATTAGCTTCACCCTCCCACTGGTGAACACGGTATCGTCCGAAACATTGGGAAGATGATTGGTGTTAATGAAGATTTTAAACTGCGGAGAGAAGCCCATCGCGCCTGCGACGGCTATGAAACCCTGACGCATACTGAACGAACGCTTTGCCGTCCGCGTCACCGGCATTATGAATTTCAGCATACCGCATAAGTGCTTGGGCAAAGTCTTTGCAACGTTCCATGACCCATAGGCTGCCATCATCCTTCTGCCAACGCTTGCCGGTGTAGATATACCAAGACTTGGCCTCGACCACATAGCACATCTCCTTACTGTGCAGATCGAAGAACAGCTTGGCCATACCGATATCGTTGCGAGGATAATCAGAGTTAGCCTCAACACGGTATTCCTTAAACAGAGTGATATAGTCCATAAGCGTAATACCTCCATAAATTTAATGCCCAGAAATACGGCGTTTTCGCGGTCTGACTGCTTTGGCAAGCAAGGCAGGCCGGTACACACTCGGCCTGCAGCTTGATAGGGCGCTGCCCTATAACCCGTAGATCGCCCGCGTTGCTGGTCGGCTGCGCGGCCTTGCCGCTAAATAAAACAGCCGGACTCTTTACGAATCCGACTGCTCCTGTTTCTCAATGTAGCCGCACTGCCGAAGAAATTCTATCCGTGAAATCTCAAGTGCGTCGGCAATGTCAATCAACACTTTGATCGTTGGGTAGCTGGGCTTGCCACTGCGAGGATCAACACCATCAAGCAGCTTGTAAAGATAGGCTCGACTGATGCCAGCCTTTTGAGCAAGTTCAGTCCAAGTGAAACCGCGCTCATGTTTCAGTTTCCAAAGTACGTACCCAAGTTTATAATTCGGATTCAAAGCGACTCCCCCAAGCCCATTACTGAAAGCCTTGGGATGTTAACTTGGGTAACGCTCGATTGCAAGAGGTTCTCAGCGGTTACTTTATTTTCGCCAATCCATCCAAGATACCTCGCGCCGCGTCCCACAGTGAATGATACTGTTGCCGTAAATCCTCAAGGTCGGCGGCGTAAATGTTATCGGTTGCGTTGGCACGCTTGGCGATTTGGTTCATACTGTTTGTTGCGCTCGAAAGCAACCGAACCATTTCCCGCACATCGGACAGGTCGAGATAGACGTGGTAGCCGTCTATAGCCATCTTGCGAAAGAACGCTCCCAAGCTGACGATGCCTGTGGCGGCCATGCGCTGGCGTATGAGGTCTGCTTCCTCCTTGTTGGCGCAGAAATGGAATTGGACATCGCGCTTGCGATTGGGTTTTGAGTTTGACATAAATCTCCTCGCTTTCTGAATTTTAGATGTAAAAAGCCGCCCTATCGCTTTTCAGCAACAGAGCGGCTATGGGTACCCCCTGGTGGCGTTTCATGATGCCCACGGAACTGATGATGTGTTGTCACGCGGCAGGATCTGGATTGTCTTCGGAAGCGACTTCCCTATTTCGTTTCCGCTCCGCCCACTGCCGGGTTTTCTCGCGGTGGTACGCACGGTTAGCTTCGAGTTTTTCCTCAGCGATACGGTCAACCTCAATCTGTTCCGGCGTTCGCATATCTGGAGCATCGAAGCTACCAATGTACTTGAGGTAAACATCCACTCGCTGAGTTCGAGAACCGCGCGGACGATTGCCCTCGCCTGTGTTGCCGTCAGACCATTCGCCCTCGTAGACTATAACCTTATCTACGAACTCATACAGCATGGGAGTAGTTAATTCCTCGAAGCTGGTGTATCGCCGCACAATCTCAACGAACTTATCGGCGCGGGTGCTGTCATCATTGAAAGCATCCAACTCAGCTTGGAGTGTTTCCACTTTCTCACGAAGTTCAACACGCTCCTGCTGATAACCCTCGGACATTTGATCGAAAACATCCTGTTCGATTTTGCCAAGAGCCTTGTCCTCGTAGAGAGCCTTGTAGATACGGTCAATCTCAGCAAGCCGCCGTTCGTTTTTGGAGATTTGCTTCTTGTGAGCCTTCGCGGTTTCGCCTTGCTTGATGATTGAGGACTCCCGAAGCAGTTCAACGAACTCAGCTTCACGGTCACGGACAAACCAGCAAGTCCTGCGTATCACATCAAGAATAATCTCCCGAACCGCTGATGTGCTTATGTGGTGCGAAGTGCATTGGGTCTTGAACTTGCCGTTGCTGAGTTTGTAGGTAGAGCAGTGATACACATCGGTCAGCTTTGTGTGCGTGGGCTTTTCGGTATGAGCCTTGCGGTGGTTGTACATCTTGGCATTACAGTCGGAACACCAGAGCAGACCTGTCAGCGGGTTCGCTTCACCCATAGTGTCTATGCGCCGTGGTGTTTCTCGCAACTTCTGAACGATATCAAACGTCTCTTGGTCTACGATGGCCTCGTGAGCGTTGGGGAAAACGATCCACTCACTCTGGGGCTTGCTCTTTGCCTTGCCGCCTTTGTAGTCAACAGAACTGGTGCGTAGGTTTACAAGATGTCCGGCGTACTCATGCCTGCGCAGGATGTTTGCGATGCACGCGCTGCCCCAAGCATATGGCAGATCGGTGTTGTAATCGTTCTTGTGTCTGCCACGGCCTCGCTTACCAAGATAACACGATGGCCGCTCAATTTTCTCGGCGGCCAGCACCCCGGCGATTTTGTGAACGCCCATGCCGTCCATAGTCATTTGGAATATGCGCTTGACCACGGCGGCGGCTTCGGGATCTACCAGCCATTTGTTTTTGTCGCTTGGATCTTTGACAAAACCATACGGTGGTGTGCTTGCAGTAGGTTTACCGCTCTTAGCCTTCGCCGCGAACACAGATTTTATCTTCTTTGATGTGTCTCTGGCGTACCATTCTGCCATAATTTCCCTGAAGGGCGTGAAGTCATCCTCGCCGCGAGCCGTATCAAGGTTGTGGTTAACAGCTATCAGGCGCACTCCGCGCTCACGGAACATCTCGCGGAACAGTCCAACCCGTAAATAATCCCTTCCAAGGCGGGAACTGTCCTTAATACAGATGCAGGATACTTCATCGGCTTCAACCTTTGCGATAAGTTCTTGCCAACCGGGTCGATCCCAACGAGTCCCAGACCAGCCATCGTCGCTGATGTGGATGTAGGGTGTCAGTCCGTGGGCTTCGGCGTACTCCTGTAGGAGTTGTTGCTGATTTAGAATCGAGTTCGATATGCCTTGCAGTTCGTCATCCTTTGAGAGCCGTTCGTAAAGGATGACATATTTCTCGTTTTTCATGTCTGCCTCTTTCCGGCCGACACAGACATTTGCGGCATCGATTTGAGGGTTAAGCACCTTTGCTCACCTCGCTCTCGATAAGCCGGAGGATCTTATCCTCTACAGATTCTCTTCCTTTCGTCTGGGAGAAATGGATTACCACATCAAATGTGGTAGAGCCAATCCGTTTCCGCAGACGCATCGTTTCCATCGTTTCAGATTTAACTGCCGTGGTGATTTTCGTCTGCATGATTGACCCCTCTTCAAAAATAGAATAAGTAAGGTTTTATGCGCGTATCGGTTTGCGGTTCACTATGACCGCACATGGAAGCCAGCCGCATTCTTTTTCAAACACGGCGAGCCTTCCCCCTCTGTTCCTTCATCGCGGGCCCTTACAGATAGGTTAGGGAAGTATCATTGTCCCAGTTGTACTTTTATTCCTCGCCTGTGGACAGCCGCTTTCAACTGAACGACGGTATCACAAACAGACGGGGCGCTCCTCCGTTATCTCAGGGGATCATCGCGCTCATACTTCTGGGTAACGTACCCGGTACGCATATATGACCGCTGTACTGCAAGCGGTGTTTGTCAAGGTTCGGGGTGCTACGTTGCTCTTGGGAATAATTGTACTATGCCGGCGAAAACTTGTCAATAAGCAAAAACGAATTTAATCAGAATGTTTTTTTGATTTTTGCTAAACCCACTGCCCCAGCATAGTCCCCGTAACTGAATATCTCCGAGCTATCCATCTCCAGACCGATAGTATGTGCCTCAAATGCCTGTGTGCCAATAAAATAAGGGTGTTTTAACTTCACCCTTTAGATTATAAAACATCGGCTTTCTCACAGAGCAAATTAAATAGCTGTGTATAGGCCATACTTACGAGGAAGTTGAAGCTGTCGTCAGTGTCGGAGATAATGATAAACAGCGCGGTCTTTTCATCACCAAGGGTATCCAACTCAAGTTCATCGTACATAGTCAAATTACGAACCTCAGCAATGTCGAACGGCGCCAACCTCGCTCCGCAAGAAATCAGGATACTCTTGGCCGTTTTTCCGGCAGCCAGCTTGAAACGAGAATACTGCCTAACCGCAAAGTGATCCGGTTGCCTTTCCGCAAGCCCCTCAAAGAGATGGTCTATCGTGTTTTTGAACGACTCGTCCTCTTCTCTGACCTCCATTGCGCTGATCATCTCAGCTAGTGTGGCGAAATTACGCTCCTCTGGGGGAGATTCATAATGCAGATACGCAATCAAGGCTGTGTATAGGAGTATCTCGCTTTTCTGCCAAAACTCGTCCCCGCCTTTTTTGTCCTCGGAGGTGGTGTTTGCGATGAGGGTTGTGACCAACTTTAGGATATCCTTTTCCGACTTAATGTACGAGAACGCATTATAGCCCATCGACTTCTTGAAATTTATCGTATTCAGAATCTTGATGCGGTATCCCTGACGCTGTAACATCTTTCCGGTCTGCTCGACCAAATCGCCTTTGGGATCAGTAATTACATAGCTTACAGGGTAGGACTTTGACCTGCAGTTCATCAAGTTTGGCTTCAGAACAAAACGCGTCTTGCCGGAACCGGAGCCACCAATGACCAGCATGTTCTTGTTGCGGGCGTACTTTGGATTGCTTGGCCGTGGGTTCATGGTTAAACCTTCGGTCTGAGATAGGATGATGTTGTTTTCGGGGTTCTCATCCATAAAGGGCTTGATGTCGCTGGGCTTGCCCCATCTCGCGGAACCGTACTCGATGTCTCTGCGGTATAGTTTGGCGTTTTTCTTCTTGGCGTATACCACGGCATACACGATTGCCACACCGGATATGCCCACCATTATATCAAACAACTCGAACGATGGCAAGATATTTGACATAACATCATTCAACTTCCCTAAACTCTCGAACAGCCTCCAAAAAAAATTGTCCTCGGTAGCAAGACGATAAGCTGTGCCAAGCTTGTTGGCAAACCAAAACACCAGCAGATACGGCAAGTTTGGTAGTACACATCGTTTGAGGATGCTCGGTAAATTTGCAGTCACGCCCCCGATCATCGCTCATGCTCCCCATGAGTTTTGTGCTTGATGATATCACGTACCGCATCCTTGATGATATCTCTGAATTTCACGATGGCATCGCGCACAGAAATTTTATCATGTGTTTTTGTGAGCGTTTTCGCGGAGAACTCCTTAAACGCCGCAGTCATGAGTGCGGTATCCTTCGAACGAAAGAACACCATCCACTTAGGCGGTGTTTCCGTGTCATCACGCTGAAGCGCGTAGCTGATGCCGAATTTGCGCGCATAGGGTTCGAACGCCTTGATGTTGTCGTTGGAGATTTCGATATCCTGCAGTGTTCCGCTCTTAGCAAGCTGATGTAGTGATTGTTTACCCTCGACAGGCGCGTCTCGCGCCCTCTGAATTTTGTTGAGTGCCACACGCATCAGCGAAGCCAGTACCCGTGCGGTCATTTTTGTACAGTTTGTTGCTAGAACTACGCTTCGTTGTTCAACGTCTTCCTGCAACCGCATCACCTCTGTTATAAAAAATCATAAAAAATCCATTCTTATCCATTCTTAAAACTTCACTTTAAAATATAGACAAGCTGTGATATAATAATCCGGCAACTTGCAAATTTATTACATAGGGGGAGCCGCATTGTGTCCAACAAACCTGATAAGACCAAAACCCTAGAGGAATTCGTCAACCCGGAAGAAAGAAAGCGCAGAACCAATTGGGCGGCATTTGTCGAAGCCGATCCTCGGATATACGATAACTCATTGTGTAGACGGCGTTGCTTCGCTTGTGAAAGCCATGCTCATCGGCTACCCATTGATTCGCCGAGTGATTCACGGCGGGGATGTTGAGATATTCTATCGCCTTGTCCAGCAACTTGGTCTGCGTGGCATGTTCTCCCCATTTCTCGGCGATCTGAACAAGTTGAGCAAGAACCGCGTCCTCACGCCCTACACTGTCATTGCGTTGTTGCTCCAGCGCCGAAAGCGATTGCGATATTAATCCGGCAATGTCGATTTTATCGCTCTGTAGTGAAATTGAGCGCTCGATTTTCAGCTTATCGCCGTGATTCAGCGTGTCCCAGCCACTAGCCCTGTAGTATTTACCTTCGCTCATATGTCCTCCATATTCGTTCATATCAATTTTGTAGGATTACATAGGCGTACTAAAGCGAATCTCTGTGAAGTTTCATATGTTCGCCACGGTCAAGCGATTTCTCAGCTTGCCGGGCGAAGTTGCCTGCGGTGCGCTCTGCCCATTTCTCAAGTCCGGCAAGACTGCCTCGATCTATGGCAAAGTCCCGGCACTCCGTAAACCACAGACCCTTGGTCTTGACCGCGTCGATGGGCGACAATTTATGTGGGCCATCGGACATCAGTCTAAAAACTTCCGCGTCACCTCTCGCGAGCATTTCGCTGGCAGCCTCCCGCGCGACACGGAGCATATCCGGCTGGCAGTGCTTTGCCCTGTCCATAAAGCCATTGTTGAAATCCGCGAGGAAAGCATCTTTTGTGACTGATTTGCCGCTTTGCTTACAATCGCCACGTAATGTCGCCAAGAACCCATCAACCATCTCTTCGTTGATCGGATCGTTCCGGCTGATTGTACCCGCGATGCGCTCGCGTACTGATTGCCCCAGAGCCTGCCATTCATCAATGCTGTAGACTTGATTCGTGCCATCCTTGAACTCAGCGTCGATAAGCGTGGTACCGTAACTTAGTTCGTCAATATTTCTCTTGAGGCTGTCGGGATCAATCTGATGGAGACTACCCTGAAAACCGCTGTCACCACTATCCTCCACGGCGGCGAAAAAGACACGAACATCATGCTCCACACCGGGATCGGAACATTGGTCTATGGCACTCATAAACCTTGTGTGTTCGTCAGAGTTTTTAAGAAAAATCTTGATAAGTCAACGTTCTCAACCTTGGTGTACTCATTGGAAAGTGGCTCTGCCATGTCACCTATGCGGTATTTTTCGGGAATATCCATTGGCCCGTGGTATACTTCGTAGAAAGACCCATCTTCGATAAGATATCCGCAACTCAAAAACTCGCCGTCATTTTCGTAGGACATTGATCTGCCAAACAGTTCCGCGTCAGCGCACTCGCGCAGGCACTCCACGAGATCCACGAATCTATTATCCGACAAGTTCGAAGAACTCCGGAGTTGCCACTTTAGCTGATCAACCAGATTTCCCGGCTCTGAGAGTAGGTATTCGCCATATCTTTGCTCGTCAAAGTCATTATGAAGCTCAAACGAGTCAAGGTTTTCAATGATGTTGATGATATCGGCCAATTCCCCTTTGCCGGTGCCAACGGTACCGCGGTGCCTGCCTGACTCAATGACCGCATCCAGCTTGTCGAGATTGTTCTCGTCTAACTCTGACATCTTTGCGGCAAGATAGTTCAATTCGCTGAGGGTAACGTCACCCAAAATAACGCCAAAGCGACCGTTCGGATAAGAAGTATCCGCATTTACATAAAACGAATCCAGAGTTATGTTGCCTTGAATCCTTTGCGCACCCGCCGACTTTAGAGCTTCTCCCAGTGCTTCTTCCGTCGCTGGGAGATTAAGCACAAACGCAGTCTTGCTACCACCTTGATGGGTTTCAATTGTAAGGAAAGCCTTAGCTGTATGGTTCGCTTCCATATGATCCCCCCTAGAGTTCTATGCTGGCGCTATGCTGCGTCAGTCTCACCGGCATCTGTCACACCCATGTCGCTGTCGGAATCGGCAGTGCCGCTAAGCGCGGTTTCAATACGCGCTGTGGCCGCGTCAGCGTAATGCTTGGAAAGTTCGATTCCGATAGAGGAATAGCCCTCAAGCAAAGCCGCGAGCACCGTTGTGCCGGCACCGGCGAAGGGATCGAGGATAATGGACGGAGCTGTGGATGTAGCGTCTAAACTACCTGCACAATCTGCTCCGTCAGCGCCACGCTCGACGATCTTCACGATATCGCGCATGACTTCCAGCGGTTTCTCCGTCTGGTGGATACGCTTGCTGAAGGCAGGCATAGTCTGACGGAACACACCCGGAAGAATAGGCGCGTTACGGTCAAGTGGCATGTGGCCGTTACTGCCCCACACGATAAACTCAGCCTGCTGACGGAAGCGCCCGCGCTGCGGTCTGCTGTTGGTCTTATCCCAGACCAATATCCCGCGCCATATCCATCCTGCCCATTGGAGCGCGTCGGTCATGGACGGAAGCTGCCGCCAGTCAATGAACATGCATATCGGCGCACCGGGCTTGGAGCAGCGCCGAGCCTCCAAGAGCCACTCGGTCATCCAATGCGTCCATGAACGCTGATCCTTGGAATCGCCCTCGAAATCGGGCAGGGGGTTGGCACTTTTCACGCTGGAGTATTTCGCGGATGTGGGCTTGGCCTTACCGTTCTGGTCTGCCGCGCCTGACGCATATGGCGGGTCTGTTATTACTCCGCTGAACAGCGCGTCAGGTAAGGATTTCAGCACTTCAAACGTGTCGCCGTGAATTATACGGCTGCCTGTGAAGTTGTGATCAATTAGTTGATTCATATATTACGACCTTTCGCTTAGATTTGGTTGACATAACGAGGATGATTCCAAAGCACCGAATCGTCAACAAGCCGGAACTCGATACCCGCAAACTCTTCATCGGTGAGCATGTCAAGTTTGCCGATGACACGCCAGAATAACTCGAAGATATCCGGCTGGTATACGTATTCCAGAGCGTTGAGCAGATCACTCCGCAGTGCTTCGAGATTGCTTGTATCGAACAGGCACATCAGGTTCTGTTCTTCTGTTGGGAAGCGTATTTTCATGGACACCTCCGGTCTAAACTGCTTAGAGTAATTATAACTCGGACTCGTCCCGCGTCTGCTTCTTGCTCGGCAGCTTTGGCACTTCAAGCGTGTCCTTTTGGCGCTGTCGGCCCTCTTCGATTTTTGCTTTTACGGACTGATACTGCTTGGTTTGATCTTGCTCGGCAGACTGTTGCGTACCGGCGATACGTGGCTCTGATATTACTCCTTGCTCAACAAGCGATGCAATCCTCCCTTGCGCCCACTTCGGAATACGATCAGGTGACACCACACCAAGAATATCAGCACGTTCAAATCTGCTCTTCTCATCGGTGTTATAGAGGTTCGTGCAGTAAACCGCGCGACCGATAGCCGTAGGCGAGCACCCGGAACCTGATGTGGCAATGTATAACTGGTGAGAAAGTGTACGAAATTCCGGCGAGAATATCTCCGGCTTTATTGCAACAATCTTGCCTGAATGCAAAACCCTATAACCGTCAATGCCTGTGTCTTTGTCCAAGATGACCACCTCCGGGCTAAAGTTCCTCATTTCGAGATTTCTTCTGTTCACCCTGCTCCAAACGCGCTATCTGCCGAGCGTGAATACTTTAAAAGCCTCAGAACCTCGCTTGTAGGCATCCATCGCGTCAAAGAGGCGCAGGTCATCATAGCCGTTGATCGACATCAGGTAATCCTTGGATTCTCCGGCAATAATGGGTCGTATTACATCAGCAGCGCACATACGGTCGTTACATACGGCGTGAAGTTTTATCAACGTTTCGGCAATGTCCGCGTTTTTGACCTTCAATATTGGACGGATGACTTCATCCGGATCCGTGAACACCCGATACTCAACAGGGATGTCCTGCTGGCCATTGTAAGGCGTTATAAACTCCGCACCCTCCCAAAGAAGATAGCCGTTCCTCGTAAATACGCCGTCTTCTTCCTTCATCGCGGATTTTCCGTATGCTTTGTGGTCAAGATTCTTTTCAAGTTTTTCAATATAGCTAACCAAATCCACAAGGTTCTTGTCGCCGGAATTACGAAGCGCGTCAATTCCCATGTAGTGCGCGTCCGCGTCTATCTCGGCGAGGGCTTCGCCATAGCTTCTAGCGTCAAAGGCCGGAAGGATTTCAAACTTCTCAAGGTTTTCGGTAAGGTTGATGATCTCCGCAATGCTTCCGATATGTCGTTTAGCTTCCAGTACAGCTTCCAGATGCATGTCAATCACTTGATAGTGGGGTGGGTAAAGATTGGCAAGCTGACTTAACCTATGCGCAAGGAAGTTTAACTCATCGAACAACTCCGGAGTCATAACTTTTGCAACATGATCGTACATGGCGTTGCCAAGACCATTGATCTCTGAGCGTATCTCCCATATCCTCATATCATGTAAACCGGAAATCTCCGCGCCTTCAAGGAATGGGCGCAGTTCTTCGTAGGTGGTGGGCATTGGAATCGTGAACCCGCCGGTGGTGGAATCATGGATATTTTCGATGTACA